>NZ_JBMEMN010000016.1:0-63985 GCF_049310905.1 Gudongella sp. DL1XJH-153 | reverse complement strand
CGGGTTCTAGCATAAATTTTATAATCTCAAAGGCAAAATAAATTCTAAATTATTATTGACTTTTAATAGCTGGTCTAAATAGATAGAACTGATGCCAGGTCATAAAGTTCTTCGTTAAATACCTTCTTTACTTTTAATGCCTCATCTATGTCCATGTCAATAATCTCGTTGCACTTAAAGCCTAATACCCTATTCTTCTTGCCTTCAATCAAAAGGTCAACTGCCCTCTTACCCATTCTACTTGCCATTATCCTGTCAAAGGAAGCTGCGGATCCCCCTCGCTGAATATATCCAAGTACCGATGCCTTTGTTTCAATACCTGTCTTATCCTCTATCATTTTCGCTATTTCAATTCCACTTCCAGCCCCTTCAGCAAGAATTACAAGATAATGCTGTTTCCCTCTGTTTTTGCCATCAATAAGCTTCTGACATATCAACTCAATATCAAATTCTTTTTCCGGAATCAGAATGCTCTCTGCACCTCCAGCCAGACCGGAATAAAGTGCCAAATCTCCACAGTTTCTTCCCATTACCTCAACCACAACGCTTCTACCATGGGATGTTGATGTATCTCTGATATGACCGATTGCATCAACTGCAGTATCGACTGCTGAAATAAAGCCGATTGTATAATCCGTATAGGCAAGATCGTTGTCAATTGTGCATGGTATACCCATTGTTGGCACACCAGCCTGACTAAGCTCCTGGGCTCCTTTGAATGTACCGTCCCCTCCAAGAACAATAAGACCATCCATATTGTATACATCAATTACATTCAAGGCTTTCTTGAAGCCCGCAGGAGTCATAAATTCCTCTGATCTTGCACTTCTTAAAATGGTTCCACCTCTCTGGATAATATCCCCCACAGAAGCTGAATCCATATCGTCAAGGTCGCCTTCAAGAAGTCCCTGGTAACCTTCTCTTATTCCCAGCATTCTAATATTGTTGTAAATACCGGTTCTTACTACAGCTCTTATGGCTGCGTTCATTCCCGGGGCATCGCCACCGCTCGTAAGTAATCCAATTGTCTTCACATTTATCCCCTCCACTATGATATTTCGGTTTTGAATCTTCTTTAGTGTGACATTTTGACGCTTGTATTCCCAATCCGTTCCTGAAGCTGTTTTATTGCATCCTCCTGACTTCCATCTATCCAAAGACTTCGGTCCGCAGCTACAGTTTTTCTCTCTTTTTCAAAATATACATATACAGGTATATCTCCCGGATATTTACCTAGAATCTCCTTAACATCGTCCAATGTTTTCTTGTCTGACATTCCCGATAGTTTTAGATAAACCTTACTCAGATTCATTTTGGTAATTGGTGAAATCCTGTCAGCGATAATCTTGGGATCCTCGACTTCAGATATTGCCAATCTTCCCTCCAAGAGAACAATCCTGTCTTCTTCTATCAATTTATAGTTTTTATCATATATTGCGGGAAATATTATGCACTCAATGGTACCATAAAGGTCTTCAAGACTTATAAAAGCCATCATGTTGTTGTTCTTGGTGACCTTGTTCTTTTTCTCAACGATTATACCTGCTATGGCAACCCTCTGGCCATCCCTTACACCTGAAGGATGCATGGAATCATCCAATCCATCTGTTATAAGGTCCGCAGTGCTGAAATTTGAAAGGAGTTTAACCTCCTTTTCGAATGGCATCAAAGGATGCCCTGAAACATATATACCCAACATTTCCTTTTCCATTTGCAGAAGTGTATTCTGGGGGAACTCCCTCAAGTCAGGAAGTCTGTCTCTAACAACCGATTCTCCCGTCTGGAACAATGAAAACTGTCCTTCTATATTTCTTTTCCTATCTGAATGAATACCATCTATTGTCTTCTCAAAGATGGATAAGAGCTGTGCCCGATTGGCTCCAAGGGAATCCAGGGCTCCTGCCTTTATCAGACTCTCCACTGCTCTCTTATTCATGGAATTGCTGTCAATCTTCTCAATTCTCTCAATAAAATCCGTGAAGCTTATGAATTTTCCATCTCGTCTGGCTTGGACTATTGCTCTAATGAAATTCTCCCCTACATTTTTGACAGCTGACAATCCGTATCTTATGGCGTCCTTCTCAACTGTAAATTTCCCTTGTGAGAAACTCACATCTGGAGGAAGAACATCTATGCCTAGTCTCTTGCACTCCTGGATGTATAGAGATACCTGAGAGGTGTTTCCCATTATTGATGATATCAAAGCTGCCATAAACTCAACCGGATAATATACCTTCAACCAAGCTGTCCTGTAAGCAATAACAGCATAAGCTGCCGAGTGTGACTTGTTAAATGCATAGTTGGCAAAATCAATCATCAGATCAAATATCTGTGAAGCAACTTTTTCACCTACTCCGTTTCTTATTGCTCCAGTCAAGACTACATCTTCGTTTTCATCTGTCTGACCGTAGATAAAGTTCTTTCGTTCCTTCTCCATAACATCCATTTTCTTTTTTCCCATTGCTCTTCGAACCAGGTCCGCTCTTCCAAAGGAATAGCCTCCCAGCTTCCTTACAATCTCCATTACCTGCTCCTGATAGACTATGCAGCCATAGGTAACATCAAGTATGGGTTCCAGCGTGGGATGCAGATATGTTATTTGAGTAGGGTCATGTTTGCAGGCAACAAAGGTTGGTATCTGATTCATTGGTCCTGGTCTAAAAAGTGAATTGGCTGCAATCAAATCCTCGAAAACATTGGATTTAAGCTCCTTAAGGAATGCTCTCATGCCTGGACTCTCAAACTGGAATATTCCAAGGGTCTCAGCCTTTGCAAAAAGATTAAGTACTTTTGGATCGTCATAGGTTATCTTGCTAAAGTCGATTTCCTCTTCGTGATTTGTCTTGATTAAGTCAACCGCATCCCTGATTACAGTAAGGGTTCTCAAGCCCAGGAAGTCCATTTTCAGTAGGCCAAGTTCCTCCAGCTCCACCATTGTAAACTGGGTTGTAATTGCATCGTTGTTTCTTAAAAGCGGTGCATATTTTGTTACAGGTTCCTTTGATATAACAACACCTGCGGCATGGGTCGAAGTATGTCTTGGCAATCCTTCAACAGCCCTTGCCAGGTCAATTAAATTTCTGATATCCGGATTTTCATCGTATTCGGTTTTTAATGTCTTGCTTATTTCCAGTGCACGGTCTATGGTTATTCCAAGTTCTGTTGGAATCTGTTTAGCAATATAATCAACCTCACCATAGGGCATGTTGATTGCTCTTCCCACATCCCTTATTGCCCCTCTTGCTGCCATCGTTCCAAAGGTAGCTATCTGGGCAACTCTGTCGGCACCATATTTACTGATAACATACTGAATGACTTCTTCTCTTCTCTCATAGCAAAAGTCTATATCGATATCAGGCATGGAGACTCTTTCGGGATTAAGGAATCTCTCAAATAGTAGTCCGTACTCCAATGGATCAATATCTATTATATTTAGGGCATAGGATACTACACTTCCTGCTGCAGATCCCCTTCCCGGACCCACCATTATATTGTTATCCCTGGCAAACTTGATGAAGTCCCAAACAATTAGAAAGTAGTCCGTGTAGCCCATCTGAATAATTACACTAAATTCATATTCCAGCCTATCACGAATTTCTTCGGTCACCACTCCATATCTTTCAACTATTCCCGTTTCGCACAGTTCTCTAAGGTATTCCTCATTGGTGTAGCCTTGAGGCACTTCGTATTCTGGCAAATGAAGGGTGTCAAAATCAAGAGTTACACTGCATCTGTCAGCAATCATCTGAGTGTTGTGCAGTGCTTCAATATTATCCGGAAATAGCCTTTCCATCTCTTCTGTAGATTTAAGGTAAAATTCCTCGCTTGGAAATCTCATCCTGTCTTCATCCACGATGGTCTTGCCGGTTTGAACGCAAAGAAGTACATCATGAACCCTGGCATCTTCTCTTCTCAGGTAATGTACATCATTTGTCGCAATCAATTTTATGCCAAGCTCTTCACTTAGTTTTACTAGCTCCTTGTTTACTATCTGCTGCTCAGGGATTCCATGGTCCTGTAGCTCCAGAAAGAAATTGTCAGCTCCAAATATTTCATTGTATTTCAAAGCAATCTCCCTCGCCTTATCAAGGTTGTTGTCCATGATAAACTGCTGGACCTCTCCACCAAGGCATGCAGAAAGACATATTAATCCCTCACTATATTTTGATAGAATCTCATGGTCTACTCTGGGCTTGTAGTAAAATCCATTTACATAGCCTTCCGAGACTATTTTCATCAGGTTTTCATAGCCCTTGTTGTTTTCGGCAAGCAGCACAAGATGATACTGGCTCTTGTCCTTTGGTTCCTTTTCCAGGTAATTGCCCATGGCAACATAAACTTCTGAACCCAAAATAGGATTAATTCCTTGTTTTTTTGCTTCCTGATAAAATTGAACCACCCCAAACATGGATCCATGGTCTGTAATTGCAATGGAATCCATTCCAAGGTCCTTTGTCCTTTTGACAAGATCTTTTATCCTGATGGATCCATCAAGCAAACTGTATTCTGTATGAACATGAAGGTGCGCAAAACCCTTTGATCCCATATTTTCACTCCTCGCATAGATATACATAGATTTTACCACAAAATCATGGGAAATGAAAAAAGTCTCCCCCAACGAGAAGACCTAGTTATGACCCAGTTTTTCTATTACATTTTCCATCAAGGACAAGTCGATAACCCTAAAATCCTCAAGTACGTGTTCAGGCCAGCTTGGTGTCGGCTTGTTTGTTATAAACTTTCTTGCAGAAAGAATACTATCCTCAACAATTGCAAGTCCTGAAGTATCAAGATTTCCCTTCTTTGATGAAATGATTATGCTTTTATACGGTGTTTCATTGGGCTTTATGCTTCCTGATAATGGATGAGTCAACAATTCGTGACCTTCATGAATCTTATCTCTTGTATACTGGAGCACTTCAATATATCCTTTTCCATCAAGAAAATGCACCTGAAACTTATCATTAAATTTATCTCTTACATCCGGATTGTTTGTTACCAATATATTATTCATTGTACCTCCCTGTTCTACTCAAATCCTTTTTCAAGAAGATTTGCAAGACTATCAACCATTTCTTTCTCATCAGGTCCATTGGCGGAAATTGTTATTGTTTCCCCGTGAAAAGCTCCAAGAGACATTATTCCGATTATACTCTTTCCATTGACCTTTCTGTTTTCAGATTCGATATCCAGATGGCTTTCAAATTTATTGGCTTCTCTGACAAATAGTGCTGCTGGTCTCGCATGGAGTCCCTCAGGATTCGTCAGTGTAACTGATCTCTTTATCATATTAATTTCCTCCTCCCAATTCCTCTGCTATTTCTTCAAGTCTTCGAAATCTATGGTTCACCCCTGATTTTCCGATAGGTGGATTCATCATTTCTCCTATTTCCTTAAGACTTGCGTCAGGATTTGCCATTCTTACTTCAGCTATCTCCCGTAGATTATCGGGTAGTTTGTTAATCCCCATTCTCCTTTGGATAGCCTTGATGCTTTCAATTTGTCTAATTGATGCTCCTATGGTCTTTCCCAGGTTTGCAGTTTCACAGTTTACAAGCCTGTTGATATTGTTCCTTACTTCCTTGAGCACTCTTATGTCTTCCAATTTTAGCAAAGCCTGGTGAGCACCTATTATATTGAGCAGATCTACAATCTGCTCGCCTTCCTTGATATAAACAACAAAATTGTCTTTTCTCTGAATGATCTTTGAATTGAGTTCGAATGAGTTTATTATATCCCTTAGACTTTTTGCATGCTCCTCGTGATTTGTCACAAACTCCAGGTGATAAGTCTTCTCGGGATTGCTCATTGAACCTCCCCCAAGAAATGATCCTCTGATAAAGCTTCTTTTGCAACACCTTGATGACACCAGCTTTTTGGGGACATTGTATCTTGGATTAAACAGATTGCTTCTATCTTCGTCAATATATCCTACATCAGACAGCACCTTCTCTGATATATTTTTGTCATGGATAATTATAAGATAGTTGTTGTTTTTCTTAAGCTGCTTGTTTTTCCTGACCATAACTTCTATTTCAGAATGATACATAATCTTCAATATTGAAAATATTCTTCTTGCAATTGCAGCATTCTCAGTAGTAAACCTGAGATTTATGTTTTGCATTCCAGTAATTTGAACTGTTCCGTTCATTCTAACCAAAGCAGCTAGCTCTGCCAATGCACAGCAGTCATTTTCAATTTCTATTCGAGATAGTTCGTTTTTTGTTATGGATGAAAATGACATTGTTCATCACCCCTGCCTTATTAATTCAATTCCTCGAGATATTATTTTTCTTTCATCTGAATATTTTAAAAGATCCTTTGCCTTGTTTATATGAACAAACCTGGCATCCACAAACCCCTCTTTTCTCTGGGGTACGCAATCCATTGAACTGGTTTTCATAAGATACCAATGTACTGTCTTGTATACGGTTTCATTCCTTCTTAGATTTTTATATCTATAATTGACTTCACCGATATACTCTACAACTTCACCTTTTACTCCGGTTTCCTCCAGCACTTCTCTTAATGCTGCAGTTTTTATGCTCTCGCCTTTTTCAAGTCTCCCCTTAGGCAGAACCCAGTCTCCGTTGTATTTTTTTAACAGCAATATTGCATTGCCAAATACCACCACTCCTCCTGAGCTGACCTCTATCATAATACCACTCCCAATAATCTACATTACTACACATTAAATTTATTATACACTATTTTACTAGGTTTTTGTAAACATTTTCACAAATTTGACTTCATGTTGTATAATAATATTTATAAACTGTAAACGAGTCAGGAGGTTAGAAATGAATATAAATATGGAAGAGATAATCAAGAATTTGGAGGTCCTGCTTAAGACACCCAGCCCCACTGGAAATACTGACAAGGCCAATAAACATGTGCAAGATTTATTTGAAATTATTGGTATTCCAGTAAGATTTACCGGCAAGGGAGCCCTTCTGGCAACCATTGAAGGTCACGACATGAGCAAATCCGTAACCATGTCAGGTCATGTGGATACACTGGGAGCAATGGTTAAGGAAGTCAAATCCAACGGAAGACTGAAAATCTCTCAGCTTGGTGGATATGTTATGGATACCGTAGAGGGAGAACACGTCATTGTGGAAACCATGGATGGAGAGACATATACTGGGACCTTGATCATAACAAAGGCATCAAGTCATGTTCATGGAAATGAAACAAAATCAACTGAGAGAACTATTGAAAATATGGAGATAAGGCTGGATGAACGTGTTTCATCCAAGGAGGATGTTGAAAATATTGGAATCCAGGTTGGTGATTTTGTGTCCTTTGATCCAAGAACAATTGTTACAGATTCAGGCTTTGTAAAATCAAGACACCTTGATGACAAGGCTGGGGTTATTGCACTTTGGGGCATTGCTAAGTATCTTATGGATAACAAGATCACACCAAATTATACAACCCACTTCTTTATCAGTAATTTTGAAGAAGTTGGTCACGGTGCATCAGCTGCCATTCCTGAAGATACCTTTGAATTTATTGCCATTGATATGGCTGCTCCAGGAGAGGGGCAGACTTCAGATGAATTTTCAGTGACTATCTGTGCGAAGGACAGCAGTGGTCCTTATGATTTTGAAATAAGAAAGAGACTTGTTGAGCTTTGCAAGAAGAATAACATTGATTACAAGGTTGATATCTACCCCTACTACGGTTCTGATGCTTCTGCTGCTTTAAGGTCTGGTCATGACTTTAGAACCGGATTGATTGGTCCTGGAGTTGACGCTTCCCATTCCTTTGAGCGTACTCATCAGGATGCAATTGAGCAGACTATCAAGCTTGGAATTGCATATCTAACTGAATAGGAAAAGTTAATCCCTGTGAAAATATCACAGGGAATTTTTTTGATTATCTTACATATTACGACTCGTAAAGTGTTTGCCCACAGTTCTGGATTCAAGTCCGATAAGAATCACGCGCTCATTTTCTTCATTGATTCCTATGCCGCTTCGCTTGGAGGAATCAAATCATTCCGAAAACTTCGCTGGATTCTTTAGTCGTTCTTTCATATGAACTGCTTGGCAAACAACTATACGGTCTTATAATCTTTTGTTCTTTATTTCATCATAATTAAAGATTTTAGATATTACCTATTACTGGATTATGACAAATAATAAGGAAAGCCATGATGAGCAAGTACCCCCTCGATTAAATATCACAAAATCGAAGATTTTGGGTATTGCTATCGCCGGGCACAAGCGAACCTATATATGGAAAGATCAGCTAGCTTTTTCGCTCGAAGTGAGAAAATTGTTCTGGTTTGCGTGATTTAATCTTCAGCCACTAGCTACATTAGAGTTAATGAACGTAGATATGTCATTAATCAAGCATAAGCTTAATCGATAGCAAACCAATTTTTGAAATGAGTGTGATAAATCTCTGATCTTGAATCCGAGAGCGGGTCTTCAGGCTTTCCTGAATCGCCAAATAAGACAGTCGAAACGTCTTTAATGAATTTCCTTGCTAATCTATAATTTCTGTAAAATTCTCATAACAAAAAGCAAAAGGAACCGTCCCCAGTGCTTGGAGTTATAACAAAAAGCAAAAGGAACCGTCCCCAGTGCTTGGAGTTACACCAAATCCATCAGCATTTCACTTAAGCGCTCCGTATCATGCCTCACATAATCTCCCTCAACCTCAATAAGTTTCTCTTCAATAAGCTTAATCTTTCTTTTCTTAAGTTCCTTCGCCTCTCCCTTTTGAGGGGTCACAGGTGTAGCTCCATCCAGCTCATATCTTTTTCTTACATTTCCCGGTACCTTTTCAACATTTGCTATAACGTAGTCAACGAATCCTTCATGGGAATGCTTGATGATTCCATGTAGATGATCTGTAACCGTGTAGTTATCTGTTTCTCCGGGCTGTGTCATTACATTGCAAATATATACAACCGGTGCCTTTGCCTTGTCTATGTATTCAACCATATTCCTAACGAGTAGGTTAGGTACAATTGATGTGTAAAGACTACCTGGTCCCAGGACTATTAGATCAGCATCAGTGATTGATTTCAATGATTCCTTAAGTGGATAAGACATTTCGGGCTTCATTGTGATTCTCTCTATCCTTGCTTTTTTCTCCCTCACTACTTCAGGTATCCTGGATTCTCCCTCAACCATACTTCCATCATCCAGATGAGCTATAAGGCTTACGTTATCCAATGTTACAGGTAGCACTTTCCCTGTTATTGAAAGTACATTGCTTGTTTCCTTGATTGCCATTTCAAAATTTCCATATATTTCATTCATAGCAGCTATAAATAGATTGCCAAAACTCTGGCCTTTCAATGTTCCTTCAGTGAATCTGTATTGAAGCAGTTTCTCCATGGTTGGCTCTGTATTTGCCAAGGCTATAAGGCAGGATCTTATGTCACCTGGTGGCAGTATCCCCAGATCCTGTCTCAATCTACCGCTGCTTCCCCCGTCGTCTGCAACTGTAACTATCGCTGTTATATTGTCAGTATGCTCTTTTAACCCTCTTAGTAGAACTGAAAGTCCGGTTCCTCCTCCAACAACAACAATTTTTGGGTTCTCCTTCTTTTTTCCTATAAATCTGTCCATTTAAGTAACATCTCCTCAACTCAGGTCCCTGTGGTCAACTAAAACTCTATGCCCTTTCTTCTCAAGAATCGATCCTATTTCTCCTGCAATTGCAACAGACCTGTGCCTTCCTCCCGTACAACCAATTCCTATTACCAGTCTTGTTTTACCTTCAGTAACATAGAATGGAATAAGAAATTCCAGCATCTCTATGGTTTTATCGATAAAAAACTGAGTCTGGGACCATTTGAATACATAGTCCTTCACATCATTTTCAAGACCTGAATGCTCCTTCAACTCTGGAATATAGTAAGGGTTTGGTATAAATCTAACATCAAATACCAAATCACTATCCAATAGTATCCCATACTTGAAGCCAAAGGAAGTAACCGAAATTGAAAGCTTTCCTCTTTCCTCACCCTCCTGGAAAATCCTGGTAAGCTCTTCCTTTAGCATTCCAAGGTTAAACTTGGATGTATCCACAATATAATCAGCCCTGCTCTTTACCTGATACAGGATTCTTCTCTCCTCCTTGATTCCATCTATGAGATTTCCCTCTGGATTCAATGGATGCGGTCTTCTAAGCTCTTTATATCTTTTTATCAAGGTTTCATTGGATGAATCAAGAAATAGTATCTTATACCCAACTCCAAGTGCAATCAAATCATCAAGGCTTTGGAATAGGCTTTCAAAGAACTCCCCACCTCTTATATCAACAACAACTGCCACCTTCTGAATTTCTATTGTAGATTGGTAGGTCAACTCAGCAAATTTAGACAATAGCGCTGGCGGAAGATTATCCATGCAATAATAGCCCATGTCTTCCATAACCTTCATTGCCTGAGATTTTCCGGCTCCAGACATTCCTGTTATTACTACAAAATCCATAGTGTCACTCCTTCCAATCTACATTAATTATCCTTGAAAAATCAACATCTGCTTCCAATGCTTTCTTTATTCCCTTTTCAATATCCCCTACTCTTCCAGGCTCATGGGCATCACTGTTGATATATAAATCAACAGGGATATCTTTTATGAGCTGTAAACTCTCCACTGAAAGTTCATCGTGTTTTGAGCTAATTTCAAGGGCTGTATTTGTCTGGACCGCTTTTTTTGCAATCTCCCGAATATGGACCTTTGCCTTGGATCCAGGATGAGTGATTATATCTATTGGATATTTATCCATAGCCTTAAGATAAGCTTCTGTCATAATATCCTTGGCTTGTTCTTCCTTGCTGCCTATAAGCTTCCCTATCTGCGTTGTCCAGTATAATCCTATGGCATCTGTGAATCCGACTGGGGTTGCTCCGTAATGATAACCCATTAGAAGGATGTCCAACTGGCTTATAATTTTTTCGTCAATATCAATTTCTCCATCCAGACCAATAATGTTGGATTCCAAGCCTAGAAGTATTTTCAAGCCTTTTGGTTCATATATTTCTCTCAAACGCATGATTTCATTTCTAATCTGGGGCAAGTCCTCTTCTCTTAGACCATAAAGGTAATGACCTGGTCCGTGCTCACTGAGAACTATTGTACTTAATCCTTTTTTATAGGCTGCTTCAACATTCTCTTGTATGGTCCCTTTTGCATGGGTTCCCTTCTTTTTGTAACCCCTGCTGTAAATCGTGTGGGTATGATAATCTCCCCTTAATACATACATCAGTCGTCACCTACTCGTTTTATCTCCATTTCAAGTTCGACTCCAAATTTATCCATTACCGTTTTTTGAATTACACCTACAAGCTCCATTATTTCCTTGTAGCTTGTATTCCCTCTATTGACAACAAAACCACAATGCTTCTCCGATACCTGTGCATCACCATGTCGTAGTCCTCTTAATCCTGCATCATCAATTAGTTTGCCTGCAAAATAACCCTCTGGTCTTTTGAAAGTGCTTCCTCCACTTGGTAATTCCAATGGTTGTTTTGATGTCCTTTGAAAGGTCAACTCCTTGATCTTCTCATCAATTGTATCGAAATCTCCATGGGAAAGATCAATCTCCACTGATATTACAATTAAGTCCAGTTCCTTAACCTTACTGTTTCTGTATGCAAAATCCATCTCATCATTTGTTAAGTCAAGTATTTGATTGTCTTTTGTTAAAACGCGTACACTGGATACTACGTCTTTCATCTCTCCACCATAGGCTCCTGCATTCATTGTTATAGCTCCGCCAATAGTGCCAGGGATTCCACTTGCAAATTCCATACCTTCCAGTGATTCCCTAAGAGCTATTTTGCTTACAGCCGTAAGAAGAGCTCCTGCATTTGCTACAATCTTGGCATCTTTTACAACCACAGTATCAAAGCCTTCATTTATCCTTATTACAACACCTCTGATTCCAGTGTCCTTTATCAGAAGATTTGATCCGTTTCCCATAATGAAATACTTAAGATCGTTGTCCCTGCAAATTTTGACAGCATCTATCAATTCTTCCTCAGATGTTGGGATAACCATAACATCAGCTGGTCCACCCACCTTGAATGATGTATGGTTCTTTAATGGCTCATTGTACCTTATATCACTGAAATTCCTTTCAGAAAAGTATTCTTTGTAGTTTTTCATTCGAATATCACCCTACTCTTTCTATAATGTTATTACAATATATTATAACATGATTTCATTTGAGTTTCCCCCAATAATGCAAAAAAGCTGAAAGGACGAAAAAAAGCTACCATCTTTCGATGATAGCTTTTTGTACATAGACTAGTCTCTAGCCATTCTCTTGTATGATTCATATCTTGCCTTTGAGAAAACTTCAGCTGCCTTGTACAGAATCTCCGCTTCCTCTGGGAATGAAAGCTTAAGTGATGTGTATCTAACCTCTGAATCAAGGAAGTCAGTAAGTGGTTTTGTTGGCTCCTTGGAATCCAATGTGAATGGATTCTTGCCTTCATCAGTAAGTCTTGGGTCGAATCTGTATAGGTGCCAGTATCCAGTCTCAACAGCAAGCTTCTCTTGAGCTATTGATTTACCCATTCCTGCTTTAATTCCGTGGTTGATACATGGTGCGTAAGCAATTACCAATGATGGTCCATCATAGCTTTCAGCTTCCTTGATAGCCTTTAGTGTATGGTTCATGTTTGCACCCATTGATATCTGAGCTACATAAACATATCCATAAGTTGCTGCTATCATACCAAGGTCTTTCTTTCTGATTTTTTTACCTGATGCAGCAAACTTAGCAACTGCAGCAGTAGGTGTAGCCTTTGATGACTGTCCACCTGTATTTGAGTAAACCTCTGTATCAAATACAAATACATTTATATCTTCTCCTGATGCAAGTACGTGGTCAAGTCCACCGAATCCGATGTCATAAGCCCATCCGTCTCCACCAAATATCCAAACTGACTTCTTGATCAAGTGATCTTTTAATTCTCCGATAAGTTTGAACAGTTCATTTGCTCTATCATTATCAAATTTAGCATCAAGTTTTGGAAGAAGTTTTCCGGCTACTGCCTTAGTTGCTCTCGCATCATTCATTCCCTCAAGCCACTCTTTAAATATTTCGTCAAACTCAGTATCAAGTCCAAGAGTTAGGAATTCTTCCATTGCAAACTGGATTTTTTCTCTGATTTTATTGGTTGCAACTGCCATTCCATATCCAAATTCAGCATTGTCTTCGAACAATGAATTTGCCCACGCAGGTCCTTTGCCTTCCTGGTTAGTGCAGTAAGGTGTAGCTGGTGCACTTGCTCCCCAGATTGATGAACAACCTGTTGCATTTGCAATTATCATTCTGTCTCCGTATAGCTGAGTAATAAGCTTAGCGTATGGAGTTTCTCCACAACCTGCACAAGCTCCTGAGAACTGTAGCAATGGCTGCTGGAATTGTGAATTCTTAAGAGTAGTAGGCTCGAACATATCTCCCTTGTCCTTTACAGTCATTGCAAAGTCCCAGTTGATTTCCTGAGCTTCAAACTCCTCTTCAAACGGCGTCATAACAAGTGCCTTGTCTTTAGCAGGACAAACGTCAGCACAGTTTCCACATCCTGTACAGTCAAGCGTTGAAACTTGTATTCTGTACTCAAGTCCATCAAAGCCTTTACCGATAGGTTTGATTGTCTCAAATGATTCAGGCGCATTAGCCTTTTCTTCTTCATTTACTAGAATTGGTCTTATTACAGCATGTGGACATACATATGAACACTGGTTACACTGTATACAGTTTTCCTTTATCCAATGTGGTACGTCAACAGCAATAGCTCTCTTCTCGTACTCTGAGGTTCCCATTGGGAATGATCCGTCTTCTCTTCCAACAAATGTGCTTACTGGAAGGTCGTCTCCCTCTTGTCTGTTCATAGGCTCTACAACATTCTTGATAAAGTCTGGTACTTCTTTGCTTTGGACTTTCTCATCAGCTGCATCTTTCCATGAAGCAGGTACTTCAACCATGTGAAGTGATTCGATTCCCTTGTCTACAGCTTCATAGTTCATGTTGACAATCTTTTCACCTTTTTTACCATAGTCGTGAACTATTGACTTCTTAAGGTGATCAACAGCTTCTTCTATTGGAAGAACTTCTGACAGCTTGAAGAAGGCTGATTGCATAATCATGTTTATTCTTCCGCCAAGTCCGATATCCACTGCAATTTTAGTTGCGTTTATAGTATAGAATTTAATCTCGTTTTCTGCAATATACTTTTTCATTGATGCAGGAAGGTTTGCGTCAAGCTCCTTGTCATCCCATAGACAGTTAAGAAGGAATGTTCCACCTTTCTTAAGTCCCTTAAGCAGGTCATAGCTGTTAACATATGATTGCTTTGAGCATGATATGAAGTCTGGATTTGAAATCAGATATGTTGATTTTATTGGTGAGTTTCCAAATCTAAGGTGCGATATTGTAACTCCTCCTGATTTCTTGGAGTCATATGCAAAGTATCCCTGTGCATACATATCAGTGTCATCACCGATAATCTTGATTGCTGATTTGTTTGCTCCTACAGTTCCGTCTGATCCGAATCCCCAGAATTTGCACTGGATAGTTCCTTCAGGCTCTGTCTGGATTGCTTCCTCCACTGGAAGTGAAAGATTTGTAACATCATCTATGATTCCAATTGTAAATCCATCCTTAGGTTGATCTGCCTTCAAATTATTGAAAACTGCGAGGATTTGTGATGGAGTAGTATCTTTTGATCCAAGACCATATCTTCCTCCAACTACAACTGGAGCGTCTTCCTTCTTGTAGAAGAGACTCTTTACATCAAGATAAAGTGGCTCTCCAAGAGCACCTTTCTCTTTGGTTCTGTCAAGTACGGCTATCTTCTTTACAGTTGATGGGAATACATCAAAGAAGTATTTCTCTGAGAATGGTCTGTAGAGATGAACTTTAAGAAGACCTACCTTCTCGCCTTTATTCATAAGATAATCCACTGTTTCTTCTGCTGTATCTGTAACTGAACCCATTGCTATTATAAGATTTTCAGCTTCTGAATCTCCATAATAGTTGAATGGTTTGTATTCTCTTCCTGTTATCTTGTTGATTTCCTTCATATAGTCGTTAACCATATCAGGTACTTCAAGGTAGAAAGGATTTGCTGCTTCTGCAGCCTGGAAGTAAATGTCAGGATTCTGTGCCGTACCTCTTGTTACTGGATGCTCTGGATTAAGTCCTCTGTTTCTGAACTCGGTAACGGCATCATAATCAAGAAGCTTTTCAAGATCTTCGTATTCCATAAGCTCAATTTTTTGAACTTCGTGACTTGTTCTGAATCCATCAAAGAAATGCAGGAATGGAACTCTACTCTTTATTGCTGCAAGGTGAGCTACTCCACCAAGATCCATAACTTCCTGAACGGAACCTGATGCCAGCAATGCAAAACCAGTTTGTCTTGTTGCCATAACATCCTGATGGTCTCCGAAAATACTCAATGCATGTGATGCAAGAGCTCTTGCTGATACGTGGAATACTGCAGGAAGAAGTTCTCCTGCCATTTTATACATATTGGGAACCATTAGTAGAAGTCCCTGAGAAGCTGTGTATGTAGTAGTTAATGCTCCAGCCTGCAGTGAACCATGAACAGCTCCTGCCGCCCCTGCTTCTGATTGCATCTCAGTGACAAGAACCTCTTGTCCAAATATGTTTTTCTTACCGTTTGCTGACCATTCGTCAACTGATTCCGCCATGTTTGATGATGGTGTTATTGGATATATCGCAGCAACATCTGTAAATGCATATGATACATATGCAGCAGCGGTATTACCATCCATGGTCTTCATAGTTTTACCCATGTAATTGTACCTCCTTGGTTAGTTTAGTGTAGTAAAACGAAAAGGGCTTATGCCCAATATGTGAAATTGTTAAAAAATTAGTTACCATCATAAGTATATTAAAGATGATTAACAAAGTCAACTCAATATTGCTTCATATTTCTTGAGTTAATCCGGTTTCGAACCGGTTGAATGAGCCTTTTTCCTATCTTCTATCGAACGTTTCACCCTTTCATCCAACTCCTTTGCAGCATTGTATCCAAGACGCTTCTGTCTGTTGTTCTTGGCTGCAACTTCTACTATCATTGCAATATTCCGTCCTGGTTTTACAGGAATTGTAACCTTGGGAAGATTAATTCCAAGTATCTCTATAGTGTCCTCTTCCAACCCCATTCTGTCGTATTCCTTTCCCTTTTCCCAGGCTTCAAGCTCAACTACCATATCTATATAATCAAATTGCTTGACAGCACCTACGCCATATAGTCTCTCGATATCAAGTATACCCACTCCTCTTATTTCCAGGAAGTATCTGATAAGCTCAGGGCATGTTCCTCTTAAGGTATCTTCAACCCTCATAATTTCAACCATATCATCTGCCACAAGCCGGCATCCACGAGTAATCAGGTCAAGTGCGGTCTCTGATTTGCCCACACCGGATTTTCCAGTTATAAGCACTCCTATTCCAAATACATCAAGCATTACTCCATGCATTGTAACTGCCGGAGCCATCCAAAGACCCAGGTTTATAACCAGATCATTTATCAGCATTGATGTGGATTTCTTGCCTCTAAGAACGGTCCTGCCGTGTTTCCTGGCAAGTTCGAGAAGTTCAGGGAATACATCGTGGTTTCTGGCTACAACAACTACAGGGATTGGATAGCTTAAAAACTTATCCAGTGACCTGTATCTCATATCATCATCCATATCCCTGAGATAATGCCATTCGGCACTTCCGATTATCTGCACTCTGTCAGGTACGAATTTCTGATAGTAACCCGCCATCTGAAGCCCTGGCCTGCTTATTTCAGTGGTATTGATCTTTACTTTGTCAGCATCATCAGAGAGGTATACTTCCTCCAGGTTCATTTCCTTTATCAGGTTTTTCAGTAATACGTAATCCATAATTAAACTCCTTTACTCAACATCATACGGTCTCCTGGGTATTATGGCAGCCGCTAGAAAATATGCTATTATTCCACCTACAAATGCCGTTGGCAGCAGGAGTAATATCCATGCCAATCTTACTAATGTAGAATCCACGTCAAAATATTCAGCAATTCCTCCACATACACCTGCTATTTTCTTGTCAGTATCCGATAAATAAAGCTTTTTTTGCATTATTTTTCCTCCTTTTTCCTGAAATGCTCATATACACTCTTTGCTGCACTTTTATTCATTCCATCCACCTGGGCCAATTCATCCAAACTGGCATTTTTTATTCCACTGATGCTCCCAAAGTGTTTGAGAAGAACAACTCTTCTTTTCTCCCCAATCAGAGGAATCCCATCCAATTCAGAGTGGAAGAGGTCTTTGCTTCTAAGACTTCTGTGATAGCTTATTGCAAATCTGTGAGCTTCTTCCTGGACTGCGTAGATAAGCTTAAAAGCCAGGCTGTCCTTTTCAGGCGTAATCTCATTGTTCTTATATATTATTCCTCTGGTCTTGTGAAACTTGTCTTTTACAAGTCCACATACCGGTATGTCAACACCCAGCTCATCAAGTATTGCCCTTGCCTTGTTTACGTGGCCCTTTCCTCCATCTACCATTATTATATCCGGAAACAATGAAAATCCTACTGGAGCACCTTTTATTCTCTCCGTATCATTATTTTCCTTAATTCCTCTGACGAACCTTCTTTTAAGGATCTCTTCCATGCTTCCATAGTCATCCGGTGTGGTTCTTGTCTTGATTTTGAACCTTCTGTAATCGGATTTCTTCTTTTCTCCCTTTTCATACACAATCATTGAACCAACGGATCCCACTCCACTTATATTTGAAATATCATATGCTTCAATTCTCTCAGGTCTCTCCTCCAGCTCCAGGATATGTTGCAGTTCATCAAGACCCTTAAGGTTCTCCCTATGCTTTCTTAGAAATTTATCCCCGTACTTGTCGAGCATCTCCAATGCGTTTCTTTTTACCATTCTAACAATCTCCAGCTTGTCTCCTCTTTTTGGTGTTTGAAGACTTACCTTGTTCCCCTTGATCTCGCCAAGCCATTGCTGAATCGCTTCGAGGTCAGGCACTTCCTCCTCAACGAGAATTTCCTTTGGAATAAAAGTTGAACCTGGATAAAACTGCTTGATAAAGGAGCTTAGAATTTCTCCTCTTTCCTCTATAAATGAATCTTCCATTATATAATGTTCTCTTCCAACAATCTTTCCTTCACGTATAAAGAACACCTGGACAACCACTTCCTCCACTCCTCTAGCCATGGCAATGATGTCCTGCTCGACATTGGAAGCTGAATCCATTCTCTGCTTTTCATGAAGGGTCTGCAATGCCTGCAGTTGATCCCTTAATGCTGCAGCCTTTTCATAATCCATATTATCAGCTGCAGCTTTCATCTTTACTTCAATATCATCAATTATGCTTTCATCCTTCATGGACAAAAAATCCAAGATTTTTTGAATCATGCCCTTGTACAGATCCTCATCGACATTTCCAAGGCATGGTCCAAGACATCTCCCAATATAGAAGTTGAGACAAGGTCTAAATCGTGCATCCTTTTTATCCAAATCCAGCTTGCAGTTTCTAATTGGAAAAATCCCATGAAAAACTTCTATGGCCTCATTCACAGACGACGCACTTGGATATGGTCCAAAATACTTGGAGCCATCCTTTACTACCAGTCTGGTCTTCAACACACGTGGATATCTTTCACCTAAGGTAACCTTAATATATGGGTACTGCTTGTCATCCCTCAGAAGTATATTGTACTTGGGTCTATTCTTTTTTATTAGATTTGACTCAAGAACCAAGGCCTCAACTTCATTTTCCACCATTATATATTCAAAGTCACCAATCTGCTTGACCATTGAAGATACTTTCAGCGAATGATTTGCAGAAGACTGGAAATACTGGCGTACCCTTTTCTTAAGAGAATTGGCCTTGCCAACATATATTATTTCTCCTGCCTTGTCCTTCATCAAATATACTCCCGGTGAGTCCGGGAGATTTTTCAGCTGTTCTTCAAATTTTGACACGTAATCACCTTGATTCCTTAATTATATAGACTAATTTGTGCTAATTGGTTTTGTTTTCGCCTTAAGCCAGTCACGTACTTCATCACTCAACCTGTCCTTTAGTTTTTCAAACACATTGCTGTGATACTGGTCCAGCCAGATCTTCTCCTGCTCAGACAGCATTTCCGGTATTATACAATCCCTGTCAATATAACAGTATGAAAGCAACTCGAAGTTTAGAAACTTACCCCACTCATTCTCAATATCATCTTTTACAACCACGACGTTTTCTGTCCTGATGCCATGCATTCCTTCCCTGTAGACTCCTGGTTCTATTGTTACTATCATTCCAGGCTCCATTGCCACATTATTTGGTGCAGTGGCTATTCGGTGTGGTCCTTCGTGAACATTAAGCAGATATCCAACTCCATGTCCAGTGCCAGACTTATAATCTATACCTTCATTCCACAGTGGCTGTCTGGCAAGTATATCGAGAACATGACCTGATGTTCCCTGGAGGAATCTTGCTGACAGAAGGTTTATTTGTCCTTTCAAGACCAGCGTAAAATCTCTCTTTTCCTGCTCATTCAATTCTCCAAGTGCTACTGTTCTAGTTATGTCAGTTGTGCCGTCATAGTATTGTCCTCCTGAATCCACCAGGAAAAGACCTCTTTTTTCAAGCCTTGCACAGCTGCTCTTCGATGGAGAATAGTGCATCATGGCAGCGTTTGGTCCATAGGCTGCAATTGTTCTGAAACTTGGCTGAATAAAACCTTGCTGCTCCATTCTAAACTTTAGAAGCTTTTCAGCGGCACTTACTTCAGTAATATCTCGTATCTCCATTTCATTTTCCAGCCAGTGGAAAAAGCTGGTAAGTGCTACACAGTCTTTAATATATGCTTCCTTTTGATTCTCTATTTCAGTTGTATTCTTAATACCCTTCATCTTTGTTGTCATATTCTCAGAGTCAATTATCCTGCATTCTTTTGGAATAGAATTATATAGACTTCTATTGATTCTGTCCTTTTGCAGAATCACAGTGGAGTCCTTTGACAAATCCTCCAAATGCTTACTGATGCTTTCGTAGTCAGCCAAAACAACACCTGTGTCAAAAAGATCATTCTTGACCGATTCCGAGATTTTTCTTTCATCCACAAAAAGTATGGCATATTCCATTGATATCAAAGCATATGAAATAACTACGGGATTGTTTTCGACATCCCATCCTCGTATATTATATAGCCAGGCAATATCATCAAGGCTTCCCAAAACAAAATGAGTCGCTTTTTTCTTTTCCATTTCTTTTCTTACGTCCTGAAGCTTTTCATAAGTTGACTTTCCCGAGTATTCTTCCTTTAGTCTAAATGCTTCCTTAAGTGAAAGCTCAGGCCTGTCATTCCATATTCTGCCTATAAGATCATCCTTATCATGTATACTAATGTTTTTCTCTTGAAGCTTTTCTTCAATTTTCTCAACTGCTCCCTGGGAAAAAATGTTTCCATTTAAACCAATGGTGGAGCCTTCACTTACATTTTCCTCAAGCCACTCATGAAGAGATGGATATCCTGGTGTATTCATTCTGTAAAGCTTAAACTCATTATCCCTTATCTGGTTTTCAGCCTGAATAAAGTATCTTCCATCAGTCCAAAGTATAGCCTCTTTATCGGTTATCAATGCTGTTCCTGCCGATCCGGTAAATCCTGTAATAAAGGCTCTAGTCATAAAGTGATCAGCAAGATACTCTGACTGATGTGGATCTGCTGATGGTTCAATATACATGTCTAATCCTTTTTCTGCCATAAGCTTCCTAAGTTCCTTGATTTTGTCATTAATGTTCAATCTTGATTCCCTCCCCTTTAATCTCCATTTTTATTAAATAAAACGCTACCAAAAGGCTTGCAATTCCAGCAACCAGTTTGCCAATTATAAATGCATTGACTGTATGGGGTGCTACTGAGGTAACATATCCCAGCTGGCCCCCGAATACATAAGCTCCACTAACAGCAAATGCTGCATTGAGAATCTTGCCTTTCCAATTCATCTCATGATACACACCCAGCATTGGCAGACAGCTGGCCAAGGATGCAAAAAGCCCAAGTATTGAAAAATCATCTATATCATACTTTTCAGTAATTCTTCTTAGAATCCGATGAAGTCTTCTGGATAAAAAGAATAACATGGGATAAGCCCCTGATAGGATAATGCTTATGGATAAGACCAGTAATGCTCCCTCTTCAAGAGGTATGAGCCCTTCAATTATGACTATACCCAGACTGTAATCCAGTATCCCAAGTATAAGTCCGAATGTGCTTACTCCAAGAATAGCTTTCCCCAGCAATTTGAATATCACCATAATCCTGTCCTGGGCTTTAATCAGTCCGTAGGCAATCAAGAGAGAGAACAAAAGGACTGGTAGAAGGTTCCAGAGAATTTTGACTATGCCGATTTTCATCATCATTCCAGAAACAACCATACCTAAAGGGACAGTAACTATTCCAGCAAGAATACCCTTGGCAAAATACTGAAAATCATCTTCTGTTATTAGATTAATTGCAACTGGCACTGTAAAAGATATTGTTGCTCCAAGAGTTGAAGCAAGGATAACGCCATTGAACATGCCAATAATCGGATCTCTTGCAATTTCAATACTGGTGTTGAAAGCACCCAGGTCAGTTGCAAGTATGCTACTTACAAAAACAGATGGATCAACATTCATCCAAGTCGACAAAGGACCAAGAATAGGTATGATAGCCTTTGCAATAACCGGAGAAAGCGAGTATATTCCTATTATGGTAAGTGCCAGGCTACCCATGGCTTTAAAGCCTTCATCAAATTTAATCCCTAAACCAAATCGGTTGTTCAGTAGCTTGTCAATTCCTCCAATAAGTGAGAAGCCCAACATCACATAAAGCATTGTATTCCTCCTCCCGGTGCCGAGTATCAGTCTAATTATACTACAATGAGAGTTATAATAACAACGAAAAAAGCGCCTGTTGACATGAACATGGACGCTTTTCAAACATTACTCTTGTTTTTGTGGATACTAGATTAGTATTTTTCTTAAAAAATCCTGAGTTCTTGGATTCTGAGGATTCGAAAATAATTCATGAGGATTTCCTTCCTCCATAATCTTTCCCTCGTCCATAAACAGTACCCTTGATCCCACTTCCTTTGCAAAACCCATTTCGTGGGTAACCACAACCATGGTCATCCCTTCCTTGGCAAGTTCTTTCATTACTTCCAATACTTCACCAACCATTTCAGGATCCAGTGCACTTGTAGGCTCATCAAAAAGCATTACATCAGGTTCCATTGCCAGAGCTCTTATAATTGCTATTCTTTGTTTTTGACCACCTGACAATTGATTTGGATAGGTGTTTGACTTTTCTTCCAATCCAATTCTCTTAAGAAGATTCATTGCCTTCTTATCAGCTTCTTCCTTGGTCAATCCCTTCAATTGTATGGGTGCAAGTGTAATGTTTTCAAGGACAGTCTTGTGTGGAAAAAGGTTGAACTGTTGAAAAACCATTCCCATTTTTTCTCTTTGCTTGTTTACATCATTGTGCTTGTCTGTTATAAGTACTCCTTCGAAAATAATCTCTCCGCTGGTTGGTTCCTCCAAAAGGTTCAGGCAGCGAAGAAATGTACTTTTCCCGGAGCCGCTTGGTCCGATTACCACTACAACTTCCCCTTCTTCAATGGTTTGGTTGATATCCTTTAGAACGTGTAGTTCCCCAAATTTTTTATTCAGATTAATTATATTGATCACCAGCACGCAACCTCCTTTCCAAAATACCCAAAAGCTTGGACAGGGTAAATGTTATGATAAAATACAGTAATGCCGCATAGAAAAGCGGTATGAATGGTCTGTAGGTTATTCCTCTAAGTGTATCTGCATTATACATTATGTCGTGAATTCCTATAACTGAAATAATTGCCGATTCCTTTATCAATACTATGAATTCGTTTCCTAAGGCTGGAAGAATATTCTTGAAAGCCTGGGGAATAATAATGAATCTCATTGCCATGCTGTGGGTCATACCAAGTGATCTGGCAGCTTCCATCTGCCCTCTGTCTATTGATAGTATGCCTGCTCGAATTATCTCTGCAACATAGGCTGCACTGTTAAGTATTACTGCAACAGTTCCCAGTGCAATTCTGCTCAATTCAAAGGGCAAAAACATTGGAAATCCATAATACACAATAAAAAGCTGTACCAGAAGGGGAGTTCCACGTACCAACTCTATATAAGCAGTGGATAGACCCTTTGCAATTTTATTATTTGAAAGCTTCATCAGACTCAGAACAATGCCCACCATTGATCCAAAAACCACGCCGAAGAAGCTGACACTTAAGGTTACTCCCGTGCCTCTTAGAAAATATTTGTAATATTGCGCTATAAATTCCAGATCAAAGATTCCCAATTGATTTCCTCCTTAATGGATGCTCCCTCTTTCTCTGTAATAGAAAAGGCAAAAGAAAGCGAACTTTCTTTTGCCGGGGAATATCTTATTCTTCTGCCAATGCAGTCGCATCAGCGATAAATTTCTCTATCATACCTTCGTCCATGAGACTTTGTAGTACCTTGTCAATCTCCTGAACCAAGTCTTCGTTTCCTTTGTTGATTGCAACAGCAACTCCATCTTCCTGACCCAGTATTTCATCTGCCAGGAACAGGTCATCATTTTGACTTACATAGGCTTTGGCTACTGGTTCAACCAATATAACTCCATCAACCGTACCATTCTTCAATTCAAGAACCAGGTCGGTAATTTTACTAAGACCTACATATTCTGCTGAAGCAAATTTATCCAGTGCTATCTCTTCCTGGATAGTTGATTTCTGAGCCCCAATCTTCATACCTTCAAAATCATCTGGTGTTTTTAGTGTCTCAGAATCTTCCGATTTAACAATCATTCTTTGTTGTGCCTGATAATAAGGTATTGAAAAATCAACGCTTTTCTTTCTCTCTTCTTTGGCAACCATGCCGGCAATGATAAAATCGATATCATCTGTTACAAGAGCCGGTAAAAGTCCTTCAAATTTCATATCCACTATTTCAAGCTCAACACCAAGTTCTTCTGCAATTGCCTTTGCAATTTCAATATCAAAGCCTACAATCTGGTCTTGTCCGTCTATTTCCTTATGGAATTCATATGGTGGATAATCTGCTGCCGTTCCAAGTACAATCTTTCCTTCTGACTTGATTTGTTCTACTTTGGATAGGGTTTCCGCTTCCCCTCCTGTGCAACCTGCTAAAGTCATAACCATCATTACCATCACTAAGATTAACGCTAAATTTTTTTTCATTTTCTATTCCTCCTATTATATTTAAGTTTTCTGGCTTATAATAGTGAGGATTTCCTTAGACCTTTGGAAGTCTTGTCCATGTTTAGTGAACCATACTTCCGTTGGCTCTTGATCAGATTTATAATCATCAAGATTAAGACCTCCTTTGTAAAAATTTAATATGAGACTAATTATATTCCTAGAGAAAATAAAAATCAAGTGTTATTTAATTAACTTAATCAATTCTAAGCTTTAATTCTGTAGGAAGAAGTAAATTCTTGATTTCTTCAATGTCTTTATACCTGTTGTCAAGCCATAGCCCTTCCTTGTTCCCGTCCAGTATTACTGGCATCCTATCGTGTATGGAATTCATCTGCTCATTCGCCGCTGTTGTAATTATTGTATATGCTTCAAATGGATTCCCTTCCTTGTCCTTAAATATGCTTACAAGACCTGCCATGGAAAATATTTTTGCATCTTCCACTGAAATCCTTCTCTTGATCTTCTTGTCATCAACCTTCTCCCATTCAAAAAAGCTTGTAGCGGGTACAATGCATCTGCCGGTATGGAACGCCTGTCTGAATGTAGGCTTCTGATGAACTGTTTCACCCCTGGCATTTATAAGTGGTCGCTTTGCAAAATGAGGAGCAAAGCCCCAGACTGCAGCTTTTATTTCTCTCCCATTCCCATCCACAACTATTGCTTGAGTATTTGTTGGAAATATTTCCTTTGAGGAACCAGCTTCTCTTTCTGCAACAATCGCCTTGTATCTCTCAATCAATTCATCGATATCCGCATCAAGTGCATATCTTCCACACATGGTATCCCTCCTTGTCTCATGATAAAATCTTCTTCAGGAATTGACCAGTATAGGATTCCTGGCACTGGCTAACCTCCTCAGGAGTTCCAGTGGCAACAACAAATCCACCTTTGTCTCCGCCTTCAGGTCCAAGGTCTATTATATAATCCGCAGTCTTTATGACATCAAGGTTGTGTTCTATTATTATTACGGTGTTATCTCCCTCGACCAGCTGATTCAAAACATTAACCAGCTTGTGAATATCAGCTGAATGAAGACCTGTTGTCGGTTCATCAAGTATATATACTGTCTTTCCTGTTGCTCTTTTTGAAAGTTCCGTTGCAAGCTTGACCCTCTGGGCTTCTCCACCTGACAGCTCTGTGGATGGCTGTCCTATCTTTATATATCCAAGACCAACATCATACAGGGTCTGTAGTTTTCTTTTTATTTTTGGCAGGTTCTTAAAGAAATCCAGTCCTTCTTCTACAGTCATCTCCAGAACATCTGAAATCGTCTTGTCCTTGTACTTGACCTGAAGGGTTTCTCTGTTGTAGCGTTTCCCCTTGCAAACCTCGCAGGGAACGTAAACATCCGGCAGAAAGTGCATTTCAACCTTAAGGATTCCATCTCCCTTGCAGGCCTCACACCTTCCTCCCTTGACGTTGAAGCTGAATCGTCCTTTCTTGTATCCTCTCATCTTGGATTCATTGGTCATGGCAAAAACATCTCTTATATGGTCAAACAGTCCTGTATAGGTTGCAGGGTTTGACCTTGGTGTTCTTCCTATCGGGTTCTGGTCAATTTCAATTACCTTGTCCAGATATTCCAAACCAAGCAATTCCTCATGCTGCCCCGGTCTAATCTTTGCACCGTTCAGTTTGTTTGCAAGTGACTTGTATATAATCTGGTTTACAAGGGAGCTTTTCCCTGAGCCTGAAACACCAGTAACACATGTCATTAATCCTAGGGGTATCTTGATATCAATCTCCTTTAGATTGTTTACAGCTGCTCCCTTAACCTGGAGCCATTTCCCATTGGTAGGTTTTCTATATTCAGGCACTTCGATTTCCAGCTTTCCTGACAGGTACTTTCCTGTTATGGATCTTGGATTATCCATTATATCCCTAGCTGTACCCTCAGCGACAATTTCTCCACCATGAATTCCTGCTCCCGGTCCAATATCCACTATATGATCCGCCATATGCATTGTTTCCTCATCATGCTCCACGACAATAAGTGTATTCCCAATATCAGTCAGTTTTCTCAACGCTGCCAGCAGCTTAGAGTTATCCCTTTGATGCAATCCGATGCTCGGTTCATCAAGTACATAGACAACTCCCACAAGGCTTGATCCAATCTGTGTAGCCAGTCTTATCCTCTGGGATTCCCCACCTGAAAGGGTTCCAGCCATTCTGGAAAGTGTAAGGTACTCCAGACCGACATTTTTAAGAAAGCTCAGTCTTTCCTTAATCTCTTTTAAAATCTGGTCTCCAATAATCTGCTGCTTTTCTGTCAGTTTAATATGCTCAAAGAGCTCCAATGATTTAATTACCGGCATATCAGTAACCTCGGAAATATTTAGACCGTTTATTTTAACTGACAGCACTTCCTGCTTTAGTCTTTTTCCACCACAGGCTGAGCAAGGGCTTTCCGCCATGTATTCATCCAACTTGTTTCTCATATAATCAGAGTGGGTTTCCTTGTACCTTCTTTCCAGATTGTTTAGGATCCCTTCAAATTTCCCCTCGTATTCTCTTTTCCCGGTATCGTCAAAGTGACTTAAGAAGGCAAACTTGATTTTCCTTTTGGTCCCGTATAAAAGTTCCTCCATAAATTTCGCTGGCGCCTCTGATACTGGCTGGTCCAGACTATATCCATTGTCTGATGCAATAGTCTTGAAAATTTGATAATAGTAGGTGTCTTCACCGATATTTCCATAGGGAGCAAGAGCTCCGCCATTTATGCTTAAATTCTTATTTGGAATTACAAGATCCACATCAATTTCCTTGTGAAAACCCAGGCCATTGCAAACTGGACACATTCCGAAAGGACTGTTAAAGGAAAACATTCTTGGTGAAATTTCTTCAATGGAAATATTGCAATCCGGACATGATAGTTTTTGGCTAAAGGTAAGCCTGTTTCCATCAATTATATCTACATTCAGGAGACCATCTCCCAATTTAAGGGCAGATTCGATTGAATCAGACAGCCTTCCTTCAATTCCTTCTCTGACGATCAGTCTATCCACCACTACTTCCAGGGTATGGTGCTTGTTCTTGTCCAGCTTGATATCGTCATCCAAGTCTACCATTTCATCGTCAATCATCATTCTGACATATCCGTCTTTTTTAATCTGCTTGATCAGCTTTGTATGCTCGCCCTTCTTGCCCCTTACCAGGGGTGCCAATACCTGAATCCTGGTTCTTTCCTCTAGTTCCATTACGTGGTCTACCATCTGGTCAACAGTCTGACTGGTTATTTCCTTTCCGCAATGCGGACAATATGGCGTACCGATTCTGGCAAAAAGCAACCTAAGGTAGTCGTAAATTTCTGTAACTGTTCCAACAGTTGACCTGGGATTTTTTGAAGTTGTCTTTTGATCTATTGATATTGAAGGTGACAATCCCTCGATGTATTCAACATCTGGCTTGTCCATCTGCCCCAAAAACTGCCTTGCATAGCTTGACAAGGACTCAACGTATCTTCTTTGTCCCTCAGCATATATTGTATCAAAGGCAAGTGATGATTTTCCTGAACCACTCAATCCTGTAAAAACTATGAATTTATCTCTTGGTAGCTCAAGGCTTACATTCTTGAGATTATGAACCTTGGCTCCCTTTATTACAATCTTATCTCTAGTCATTTAAACTCTTTCCTCCGTACTTCTTTTTCATCTGAATTATTTTATCTCTTAATTCTGCCGCCTTCTCAAATTCCAAGGATTCTGCTGCAATAAGCATGGCGCTTTCCATTCCCAGGATAATTGCCTCCAACTCCTCCAGTGATAAATCCTCATCGTATTCTACCACATCTTCTGCTGCCATGGTTGCTTCTATAATATTCCTTACGTCCTTAATGATGGATTTTGGTGTAATATTATTATCCCGATTGAAATCCGCCTGTATCGTTCTACGTCTTTCAGTCTCATCAATTGCTCGCTTCATGGAGCCGGTAATCTTATCAGCATACATTATTACCTTGCCTTCGATATGTCTCGCTGCACGACCAATTGTCTGTATCATGGCTGTCTCACTCCTTAAGAAGCCTTCCTTGTCTGCATCAAGAATGGCAACCATGGACACTTCCGGTAAATCAAGTCCCTCCCTTAGTAGGTTTATTCCAACTAAAACATCGTATTTACCTAGTCTAAGGTCCCTTATTATCTCCATTCTTTCAATTGTATGCACATCAGAGTGTAGATAGGTTACTTTTATGCCTACTTCCTTGAAGTATTTTGTGAGGTCTTCAGACATTCTCTTTGTAAGTGTCGTTACAAGTGTTCTTTCTCCCCTTGCAGCAACCTTTCTAATTTCAGTCAACAAGTCGTCTATCTGGTGTTCGGTTGGCCTAACCTCAATCACTGGGTCGAGAAGTCCTGTGGGACGGATAATCTGCTCAACCAGCTGGTCAGTTCTTTCCAGTTCATAAGGACCAGGCGTAGCTGATGTATAAATTATTTGATTTATCATGTCCTCAAATTCATCGAACCTTAAAGGTCTGTTATCCAAGGCTGATGGAAGCCTGAACCCATAATCCACCAAGGTAGTCTTCCTGGATTTATCTCCTGCATGCATGCCTCTTATCTGTGGAATCGAAACATGGGATTCATCAACTATCACCAAAAAATCGTCCGGAAAATAATCCATCAATGTATATGGCTTGCTTCCAGGTGGTCTGTCGCTAAGATGTCTGGAATAATTTTCAATTCCTGAGCAAAATCCCATCTCCCTAAGCATTTCAAGATCATATCTTGTTCTTTGCTCCAGTCTCTGAGCTTCCACAAGTTTGTCCCTATCCCTCAGATCTTTAAGTCTTTCCTCAAGCTCCTCCTCGATGCTGACAATTGCCTTTTCTACTTTTTCAGAAGTTGTTGCAAAGTGAGATGCAGGAAATATGGATACGTGATTCCTGTACCCGATTACTTCTCCGGTGATATGGTTTACTTCTGTAATCCTGTCAATCTCGTCACCAAAAAATTCAACTCTCAGGGTATTCTCTGAGGATGATGCCGGAAAAATTTCCAGTATGTCCCCTCTTACCCTGAAGGTTCCCCTTTCAAAATTGATATCATTTCTGACATACTGTATGTCCACAAGCTTACGCATTATCTGATCTCTATCCTTGAGCATGCCTGGTCTGATCGACACGACCAGATTCTCATAATCAATTGGATCTCCAAGACCATATATGCAAGATACTGATGCTACAATAATAACATCTCTTCTTTCGAAAAGAGACATTGTAGCTGAGTGCCTCAATTTATCTATTTCATCATTTATCGACGAGTCCTTTTCGATATATGTGTCAGTCTGTGGCACGTATGCCTCAGGCTGATAGTAGTCATAATAGCTTACAAAATACTCAACGGCATTTTCAGGAAAGAACTCCTTGAACTCACTGGCAAGCTGGTAAGCCAATGTCTTGTTATGTGCAATTACAAGAGTAGGTCTTTGAACTGCTTCTATTACATTTGCCATGGTAAATGTCTTTCCTGAACCTGTAACCCCCAACAAGACCTGGTGTTTATTCCCCTTTTGGAGACCTTCCAACAATAATCTAATCGCCTCGGGCTGATCTCCTGTGGGCTTATATGATGATTCTATTTTAAATTCACTCATAAATTCACCTCATTCCTGAACACTTGTTCTCTTTATATGATATACTTTTTTAATAAAAAAATCCACTGTAATTATTAACTTGTGGAAAACGCTTTAGTAATGTAAAATTATTTAGAGGAGGCGAAACCACAATGAAGCGTAACAGCATACTTTTGCTGATTGTTTTATCAATAACTTTCATAACCGGCTGTTCTTTACCATTCCTTCGGGAATCAACCCCTGTGCAGGGACAAAAGATTGAAATAGAGCCGGAATTTAATGTAGAACAGGTGGTTTTATCCCAAGGCTTTCAGAATACCGAACCTAGGATTGAACTTTCCAGAAAAAACAATAATTTACTTTTATTGGTATCTCCAGGAATAGTCCAGAGCACCGGTATGGAAGTATCAAAGATTGAAGATGTTGATGGAGTCTACAATATCCACCTTGTAAATAGCTCTTACTCTTCTGCAGAATTAGTTATACCCCAAATAACGGTTTTGCTTTCAAATGTAACTCCATCCGAAGCAGAATCAATGAAATTTAGTATAGTAAATGAAAACTACACCCCTGTAAGTGTTAGTCATGGAATCGTAGATGTTCTAAAAAAGGTTAAGTCTGATTACAAAATATCTACAGATGGTTCTCCCTCAATAAGACTAATCAAGGAGGAAAATGAACCTCTATGGGTTATTGAGTATAATAATATCTATGATACTGAAAACCTTGAAATTCCACTTATTAATCTTCGGCTGAAGGTAAGTGCCAACAACGGAGAAGTTGTGGAATCATCAAAAGGCCTTATATCAACTTATTTTGATCAAGGTACCATTCTGGATTTTGTTCCTGGGAAAGCAATCATTTATTCTAGAAAAAATCTGGATACCAATAAAGATGAATTGTGGTACTACGATTTCATCTCAGGTGACAAAGTGGATATTTTCAAAACATTCTCTTTAATCAAATCCGCCCAACTTAGCCCTGATGGCTTAAATGTGGCCCTGCTTGAAAGAGACGGTGAAAAGGCTACTGCCTACACTATTTCCATTGATGACAGAAGAGCAGTTCGCATAGGAACAAACATGGATCTTATCCCTGAACAGATTTCCTGGAATAACGATTTGGAAATACAGGTTCTTACAAGTTTTACTGACAATCAGACACAAATTTTCTCTTACAACATACAGGATAACAGTTTGATGGCAACCTATGTTTTTATGATGGATCTCGATACCTTAAGTACAATGAATGATGTAATACTTGCATCAGAATTTACAAGCAACAATTCAAACAACAGGATACTGGTTTCAGATGGAGGAAATGGTTTTAGATACGTAGACGACGGATTTAGTCCCAAGATCTTAAATGAAAACCTTGGAATGCATCTTAGAAATGATGACAGTTCAACTAAAAATAGACTTCATATATTCAACCTTAAGACTTTGGAAACTGAATATGAAACTAGATTTAATGTGGTTGATACGAGCATAATTTCAGATACTGAAATTCTTGTGATAGAAAAGCTCCCAGGCAACAATAGCTTTGGGGCTCATATTCTAGATATAGAAAGTTTTGAACTTATATCTCTCGGTAATATCAACACCAGCAGAATCTACCTGGATATGAATACAGAAACGATTTATGCAAATCCTTCGATAACTTACAGGTCAGAAGTTCTAGAAATAATATACTCAATGAACTTATCAAATTTAAAAAGTAGATAGCCCGCGCTATCTACTTTTTTTATCTACATATCTTCTCTCAAAACCTCTATTGCCTTTATAAGCTGATTATCCTGCTCCAGGTAATCAAGTCCAACTCCTTCTACATCCTCATCCAATTCGACTACTACATCCGGTTCAATGCCTATTCCGTGGATGTTAGTTCCATTCGGGGTGAAGTATTCCGAGACCGTCAGTTTGATTCCGGATCCATCTGGCAAGTCTTTTATTCTTTGAACCAAGCCTTTGCCAAATGTTGTAGTCCCTATTAACCTACCTCGGTTATTGTCTCTTACTGCTCCTGCCAAAATTTCTGATGCACTTGCGCTACCTTCATTTACCAGGACAACCAGAGGAAGATCAACCATTTTGCTGTCTGACTTTTCGTATTGTCTATTCTCATTTTTATCTTCTGTATATACCACTGTTGCCTCTCCAAGGAGCTCATCAGCTATATCTACACTTACATTCAGTAAACCGCCTGGATTGCTCCGAAGGTCCAAAACAAGTCCTTTTGCACCCTTGGATTGAACATCCATCAATGCTTTCATAAAATCCTCGTATGTTAGATTGTCAAAAGCTGTCAGTCTTATATAACCGATGTCGTCTTGGATTATTCCGCTTTTTACTGACTCTAGTCTAATGATTTCCCTTGTAATCTCAATATCAAAGGTTTCAGTATTGCCTTCCTTGTCTCTTCTCATAATTGTAATCACAACTTCAGTATCCGGTTCACCCCGCATTAAGCTTACAGCTTCATCCATACTATCAGAAAAGTATTCCTTTCCTTCAACTTTTATAATCTTGTCACCTGATCTGATTCCTGCTCTTTCACCTGGTGTATCCTCTATTGGAGAGACAACTGTTATAAATCCATCCTCTTCAGGTGTAACAATTATTCCTATCCCTCCGTAAATTCCATCAGTTCCCATATTGAAACTCTCGTATTCATTTTGGGTCATATAAATGGAATATGGATCGCCCAATGCATCGACCATTCCCTTGAGTTGACCATCCAAGAGTTCCTGATCCTCCACCTCCCAAAGGTACATCTCATCAATGACACTTTTAATTTGAAGGATTTTTGAATTATCTTTATATAGGTCGCTTAATGTTTCATATTCGTTTTTTTGAATTACAACCCTGTTTCCCATGGAAACCGATACAAAATTTCCAATCACAAAAGTTGCAAGATTTGTTACTAGCAATAGTACTACAAAAATTACAATCATTTTTTTCTTTGACATTTCGACACCTCTATTTCTAAGATAACAAACATATTAAATACTGGTAATACATTTTTTTGTCATTAACTAAAAAAGAGGAGATTTCTCTCCTCTAATTAATTTCCTCTTAACCAAGGTATTGGATCAACATATGACCCATTTTTTCTTACCTCAAAATGTAGATGTGGTCCAGTTGAGTTTCCTGTACTTCCTGCCTTTGCTACAGTTGCTCCCCTTGCCACTGTCTGTCCTTCGGAAACCACAACAGATGAGTTATGAGCATACAAAGTTACAATACCACCACCGTGATCCAACATGACTACCTTTCCATAGCCTCCAAGCCAGTCACTGTAAATTACAGTACCAGCAGCAGCTGCAGTTATTGGTGTTCCTGTTGGCGCAGGAATATCTACACCAGTATGAAGCTTCTTGACCTTGAATATTGGATGAATTCTATATCCATAAGGAGAGCTTATTCTACTGTGTCCTGGCACTGGCCAGTCCATCTTTCCTCCTGAATATGGTCCTGAATCTCTCTGAAGCTTTACTATTTTTGTTTCAATTTCCTTTGCAAATTCATTGAGCTTGTCATACTCTGACTCATATGACTTTATATTCTGTTGCAGCCTTCCCATCAGATTCTCTTTTTCACGGCTGACTTTTTCCAGATCCCTTTTTCTCGACTCAAGTTTCGACCTTGTGACCTCCAATGATGCTCTCTGGCCTTCCATCTCAACTTTCTTTTCCTCGATAATATCTCTTTGTTCCTTCATGTACTTGATAAGCTCTTTATCATACTCTGCTATGGACTGTATCATTTCCTGTCTCGACAGGAAGTCCTTTATATTGCCAGATGATAGGAGTACTTCCAAATATCCTGTGTTCCCGTTCTTATACATTACCCTTAGTCGCTGATTGAATGTATCGAGTCTTTCCTCTATGTTCTTCTCTGCTGTTAAAAGTTCTTCCATTGTATTATCAATATTTAAATTTATAATTTCAATTTCCTTCTCGACACTTTCAATTTCTGATGCAGCATTGGCTACTTTTAGATCAATTTCTTTAATCTGGTTGTCTATCTCCTTGCTCTGACTCTGCATATTGGCAATCTCTTTTTTTGTTTGTTCTATCTGATTCTGAATCTGCTCCTGCTGTTTTTTCAAGGCATCAACAGATTGACCACTTGCCTGAACAACAGTCAAGAAGACCATCAGAAATGCTGTAAACAAAATCAGTATCTTTCTTCCTCTCATATAATTACCCCCTATACGTTAAGGAATCTCTTCAGTGATACAAGACTACCCAGTGCACCTATTCCAGAACCTATGGTGCCGAACATAATAGCAAGATCCGCAAAGATTAGCTTTGGATCTACCAGATAGAATGTAAATAAGTCGTACAGCTTATCGTTCATTGAGTTGTAAAAGTATTCGTATCCAAAATAAACAATACCGATTGATATCATTGCACCAATTATACCCAAGAATACTCCCTCCATAATAAATGGTCCTCTGATATAACCGTTTGTAGCTCCTACATATTTCATAATATTGATTTCGCGTCTTCTCGAAGACACAGTAATTTTAATAGTGTTTGAAATAATGAAAACAGAAATAAATACCAGTATTCCAATTATCATTATACCCCCAAATTGGATGTATCCAGCAAATATCAACAATTTATCTATTACATCTTTATAATATTTCACTTCTTCTACGCCGTCAAGTGTTTTTACGTCATTTACAAGTTCATCAGCGTATTCTATGTCATTTACCTTAATAATATATGCATCCGGCAAGGGATTTATCTCTAGACCATCCAGAAGGTAAGCTTCTTCTGCCCATTCTTCCTTCATGATTTCAAGAGCTTGTTCCTTGGACCTGAACAGAATAGACAATACACCGGGATATTCCTTGACGGTTCCCTCTATTATATCCATTGATTCATTTGAAAGATCATCAACCAGGAATACTTCCACTTCATCAAATTTTAATTTTGTGTCCAAGACTGCGTTATTGATACTTAAAACAAGAATAAGAACGACACCAAGGATCATAAGAACAGCCGATATACTTGATATGGATGCTATTCCCATGCCACGGTTACGCCACATACTCTGAAATCCCTGCTTGATTACATTCTTAAATATTCGGAATTTCAATGCTATAACCACCCTTCTGTTCATCTCTTACCAATCTGCCATCTTCAAGGGCGATTACTCTCTTTTTCATGGAATTTACAATATCCCTGGCATGGGTAGCCATGATTATTGTCGTCCCTCTATTGTTTATGTCCAAAAGGACCTTCATAATCTCTCCTGCAGTATCAGGGTCAAGATTACCAGTTGGCTCATCAGCAATAAGTACTGGAGGATTATTGACTATTGATCGTGCTATTGAAACTCTCTGCTGTTCTCCTCCTGACAATTGGTCTGGAAAACTGGATGCTTTTCTGCTTAAATCTACCATACTTAAAATAAGGGGAACCCGTCTTCTGATTTCCCTTGGCCTTGCTCCAATAATCTCCATTGCAAATGCAACATTCTCATACACAGTTTTATTGGGTAGCAACCTGAAATCCTGGAATACTACCCCTACTTTTCTTCTTATATATGGAATTCTTCTATTCGGAACCCTTGTTATATCCATTCCATCCAAATAAAGCTTACCTCTCGAGATTCCCTCTTCCTTCAATAACAATTTTATGAGAGTAGATTTTCCCGCTCCACTTGAGCCGACCAAAAAAACAAACTCTCCCTTTTCTATCTCCATATTTATATCATATAAGGCAGTAACACCGTTGCGGTACTCCTTTGAAATATTAACAAGTTTGATCACTATCTCACCTCGAAGCCCTTTCCATGTAATTTTAGTTTTGACATATTCCTTATTCGTGGTATTATTATTATTATATTACAATATCACATATAAATAAACTGTTTGAGGTGATTTAATTGGATAAAAAGACTATCAGAGAACTAATTCTTCAGGAGAGATCTAAGTTAAGTGAGTCAGCTCGCAAATCCCACAGTAGAAAGATCATAGATTTGTTGAAGGCAACTAAATATTATAAGGAAGCCAAAGTAATAATGTGCTTTGTCAGCTTTAATGATGAACTGGATACGCACCAGTTTATTAAAGAAGCCCTTTTAGAAGGCAAAAGAGTAATTGTGCCAATTACTGTTCAAGAGACAAAGAAGCTGATTCCTTCAGAACTGATGGATTTTAAAGAGCTTGAACCAGGCTATTACAATATATTAACGCCTAAAAAAGAATTCACAAGACCTATTGAACAATCTGACATTGACTTGGTAGTAGTTCCAGGTGTTGCTTTTGATCCCTACGGTTACAGAGTGGGTTATGGCGGTGGTTATTACGACAGATTCCTGATTTCCATAGCAAAAACAGTTCCTAAAATTGCAGTTGGATTTGGGATGCAGCTTGTGGGAAGAGTTCCAAGGGAAAGCTTCGATGTCCCTGTGGATATGATTATTACAGAGATGGGTGTCACTCCCTGCTCGGAAGGATTATATGAGACCAGAGCATGATAATGCAGCTAGAAAATTTTCTAGCTGCATTATTTTTTATCTATTTTAAAAGCTCAGTCGCTTTCTTGACTACGTTATCTACAGTAAATCCAAATTTCTCAAACAGTTGATTTGCTGGAGCAGAACCACCAAATCGATCAAGGGAAATTATATCTCCGTCAAGCCCTGTGTATTTCTGCCAGCCCATTGAACTTGCTGCTTCAACTGCAAGCCTTGCCCTTACTGAGCCTGGAAGTACTCTTTCCTGGTATTCCCTGCCTTGTTCCTCAAACAACTCCCACGAAGGCATGCTAACTACTCTTGTGCCTATTCCCTGCTCTTCCAACCTGTCTGCCGCTTCATAAACCAGACTTGTTTCTGAGCCGGATGCCATTAGGATAAGTTGGAGTTCCCTTTTTTCCTTCTTGAGAACATATCCACCCTTTAATGCTTCCCTGCCGGTTCCATCAAGAAGTGGAAGATTTTGTCTTGTAAGCACAAGACCTACTGGAGTCTTTTTGCTCTTTATGGCAACATACCATCCTGCGGCTGTCTCTCTTGCATCGGCAGGCCTGAAGGTTATAAAGTTTGGCTGTGCCCTGAATACTGCAAGTTGCTCAACTGGTTGATGGGTCGGTCCATCCTCGCCTACCCCTATACTGTCATGAGTCAGAACATATGTCACTGGCAATTCCATAAGTGATGCCAGTCTCATTGCAGGCTTCATGTAGTCCGTAAATATAAAGAAGGTTCCACCATAAGGTCTTACTCCTCCATGAAGTGCCATCCCGTTAAGTGCTGCGCCCATTGCATGTTCTCTTACGCCAAAGTGAATATTTGATCCTGCATAGTTGTCCTTTGAGAATACTTCTCTTGAGTTGATTTTTGTCTTTGTAGAAGGTGCCAGGTCTGCTGATCCGCCAAAAAGATTTGGTATTTTTTCTGCAAGTCTGTTAATAACAGTACCAGATGCTGCCCTTGTGGCAACACTTTTATCAAATGACCAGAATCCATCTGACTCCAGATACTCTTCAGGAATCTCCCCTGAAAGCCATGATTGGAGCTCTTTAGCTTCTTCAGGATACTTCTCACTGTATTTTTTCATCAGCTCATTCCACTGAGCCTCTTTCTCCTGGCTTTCTTTCACAAGTTTCTCCATGTGAGTCTTAACTTCTTCAGGTACAAAGAACTCTTCATAATCCCAATTTAGATTCTTCCTTAATACTTCCATATTGTGATCACCAAGAGGTTCACCGTGAGCTTTTGCTGTATCCTGCTTCTCAGTTCCATAACCTATATTTGTAATCACCTCAATCAAGGTAGGCTTATCAAGATTTTCTTTACCTTTTTTGATAGCTTTTTCAATCGCTTCTATGTCGGTTCCATCTTGAATAAGAATGGTCTCCCATCCAAGAGCATCGTATCTTTTTCTAACTTCCTCTGTAAATGCAAGATCTGTGCTTCCTTCAATTGATATCGAGTTTGAATCGTACAGTACGATTAATTTCCCTAGACCAAGAGATCCTGCCAGTGATGATGCCTCATTGCTTATACCCTCCATAAGGTCTCCATCCCCAACCAGAACATAGGTATAGTGGTCAATTACCTCTATATCGTCCTTGTTGAAGTTGGCAGCAAGGTGGGCTTCAGCCATTGCCATACCAACAGCTGTAGAAATTCCCTGGCCAAGTGGACCGGTTGTTGATTCAACACCTGCAGTATGTCCATACTCAGGATGTCCCGGTGTCTTACTGTCAAGCTGTCTAAAGTTCTCAATATCCTCCATTGTCAGTCCATACTGGAAAAGATGCAACAAGGAATATAACAGCATTGAGCCGTGACCTGCTGATAGGACGAATCTGTCCCTGTTTGTCCAGTCAGGGTTCTTTCCATTGTGATTCATGACTTTGCTCCATAGGGTATAGGCCATTGGTGCTGCTCCCAGTGGGAGTCCAGGATGTCCAGAGTTTGCCTTTTCAACCCCTTGTGCTGACAACATTCTTATGGTATCAATACTTAACTGATCAATATTCATTTACTTGTCCTCCTTATTGATTTCACTGATTGAATTTTTGTTCATGGCAACTTCCACTAAAAAAAGTGGCAATACTGACTGCCTCTTGATCCTTGAAGGATTTGTCACAAGACGATAAAACCACTCAAGTCCAAGCTTTATAAAAATATCCGGAGCTCTTTTTGCCTGTCCTGAAAGAATATCAATCACTCCTCCATTACCGATAGCAACTGTTACACCGAGTTTTTCTCCATGGGAATTAATCCAGATTTCCTGTCGTGGAAAACCAAAGCCTACAAATAGAATATCTGTGTCTGATTTTTGAATTTCATCTACAATCAGAAGTTCTTCAGGTGTCACGCCATCACCGGCGTGGCTGCCTTTAAAAAACCCGTGATGATGCCCTGTGATCCTTATCCCAGGGTAATTCTTCTCAAGCTGTTTTTTTGCCTCTTGGGCAACTCCTTCACGACCTCCAAGAAGGTACACTCCATAGCCTTCTTTGTGGGCCAGGCGAAGCAGTTCCACGGATGTATCATATCCTGTAACTCTTTCCCTCAATCTGACTCCTCTTAATCTTGCACCATAAATCAACCCGATTCCATCGGGAATCACATAGGTGCCCTTGTTTAGCTCCTTCTTGAGGGTTTCGGATTTTTTTGCCATCATGACTATTTCTGTATTTGGGGTAAACACTTTACAAAACTTTTTGTCCTGAAGTGCATTTTTCAATTCTCCCATAAGGTTTTGCAGTGTCGTATCTTGTATTTCTACCCCAAATATATCTACTTTATCAGTCCTGTCCACTTTATCACCTGCCTGTTATTCGAAAAGCTATTTCAACATTTTCATGAGCCAGCATCTTTAGCCTCTCCTCTTTTTCACCGATATTCTCCCTCATATTATCAAGATCATTCCATGCCAAATCAAATACTTCCTTGAATTTTTCAGCTTCCAGGTTATCCACTGATATGGAATAAGGGATTTCCAACTCCCTCAGTAATCCTTCAACCTTGGGATCGTATATAAGACCCATCATGGGAACCTTTCTTGTTGCAGCATATATTAGGGAATGAAGTCTCATTGCTACCATCATCTTCAATTTTCCAATAATGCCCATTATTTCCTCTGCTGTGTATTTTGCCTGAAGGATATGACAATCTTCCTTCCCAACCATCTCCTTGATCTTTTGGCAGATTTCAAGGTCCTCGGGATAATGCATCGGGATAAGAAGTATTTCTATGTCATTTTCATCCATAATTGCTTTAAGACCATTGCTCAGTTCACGGGAAAGATTTTTATCATCCTTCCAGTATCTTACTGAAACACCAACCAGTGGTTTTTTCGGATAAATATCTTCATTTACAAATATCTGATTTATTCTGTTGTTGTCAGCTGCTTCAAGTGTAAATACCGGATCTGCTGTTACCTTTACATTCTTGTTGGCAACCCCCATCTTCTGGATATACTCCATTGAACCTCTGTCTCTTAGGGTTATTTGCTGAACCTTATTCAGTGTATTTTTGGTCAGATATCGGTTAAAGGGTTTATTGATAGGTCCGATTCCGTTAGCATAGACCATAACAGGCTTCTTTAAAAACAGTGCAAGTTTCATCAGTGCAAGGTAATACAAGAGTGATCTTGTGGAAGTAACATCCTGCAGAAGACTCCCTCCACCACTGATAAGAATATCGGAATCCCTTAGCGATTTGTATACATCACGAATCTTAAACCTGTCAGATGATACTACAGGACATATTCCTTCAGTCTTGTCCGGATCCTTTGAGAGAACATTAATCCTTACAAGACTATTGTGCTCTTTCATATCCTTTACGATTGCCTTTAGTATTGCATCGTCTCCACTGTTGTCAAAGCCGAAGTAACCACTCATAACAACATTGGGTCCGCCGTGGAGTATCTTTTCATATATTTTTACGTGGGACTCGGCCATTGCTGCGTAGGAAAAATTTCTTCTTACAGCCATAAAAAGTTTGCGTCCCATTTCTTCGGCAAGTTCATCATCTCTTATAAGCTTAAGAAGCTTGTCCCTTAAGACTACTTCATTTCCAACGGGAACAAGATATCCATTCTCGCCATTTTTTACAAGCATATGAACACCTCCAACCTCAGTGGTGACCACAGGCTTTTTCATCTTTGCTCCTTCAAGTATTACATAAGGAAAACTTTCACTTACCGATGTCAGAGCATTGATGTGGATAGCGTTAAAGAATGAATAGGGGTCCTTTACATGACCCAGAAACTTAACCTTATCCTGAATACCGTACCTTCGCACAAGCTCGTGAAGATAATCTGATTCCGCTCCTTCCCCGGCTATAAGAAAAGTAGCATCCTCTTCCTCGAGAACAAGCTTGGCAGCTTCAATAAATGTCACGTGATCCTTGACCTTGTCAAGCCTTGCAGCTATTCCAACAAAGGCCTGTCCACGGTCTTCAATATTGTATCTCTTCAAAAACTCATCCTTTGATACAAAGTCCTCCTGGGAATCACAATCAATTCCATTGTATGTTACAAATATTCTGTCCCGCCTGAATCCTCTTTCCACAAGCATTTTTCTAAAAAGGTCGGACACTCCAATATAGTAGTCAAATCTTCTCAAAGCTATGGTATTCAATGTTGTATATACAAGTCTCTTATAAAAATTATCCTTGAAATCAAGCTTGTAGTCGCTGTGTATTGTAGTAATAAATGGCTTGTCAACCTTGCCCTTGAGAAACTGGGCAATAAAATTTGCCCTGGCTCCATGACAGTGGATAATATCGTAACCCTTGTCTTCTATTTCCTCAACCAATCTGCTTATAATGGTTAGGTCAGATCTGCTTTTCTGTTTAAACACCTTGATCGGTATTCCAGCCTTTACAACATCATCGTAAAAGGTGTCCTCAATAAAGCAAATGATCTCTGCATCAATTCTTTTGTTCAATCCCTTAAGCAAGGCAATTATATGGGTTTTTGCACCACCTGTATCACCACCGCTTATTAAGTGAAGTACCTTCAATGGTATTCTCCTTTCGTCCTACTCAGTCCCTTTTTTGTGACTGTAGGTATTTATAAGTGCCACAGTTATCCAGAAATATGCTATCATTGCAGGAACCTCGAAAATGTTTTCAACAAAGTTCTGTGCAAGTACGCCCATTGCACCTGCAAAAAGTCCAATAACCATTATCCTGTATTTCAAATTCGTCTGGCTTCTGATTATCCTGACTGTAGAAACTATAAAGGAAACAATCACAAACGCGAGTGCCGCTATACCAAATATACCCATCTCAGTAAGTGTCTTAAGATAATAGTTGTCCAGATAAAAAGGTGTAAGATTGTTATTCATGGCAACAGCTCCACCGTATCTTCCAAGCCCCATTCCAAATAGCTTGTCCCTTCTCCATATCTCCATTCCGATGTTCCAGCGATAAAGTCTTCCTCCTGCTGCTGATTTCATAAGATAAACAGGTGAAAGCATATAAAGAAGCCTCTCGCTTAAAGCACCTCCAAAGAGCACAAATGCTCCTCCAAGTCCAGCAAATGGAACTATCAATCTTGGAACCAAAATTATAACGAATATCGCAGCTGCAAATGCAAATGCAAGCCAGGCTCCTCTTGACATGGTAAAAAGAAGTCCCGCTATCATTATAATGGAAACCCCTCCATAATAAAGTCTATGAAGATTACTTCTGGCTGCAAGTGTCATTGCAACTCCTATTGGTATAAACAGTACAAATATTACTCCAAGTATATTTGGACTTCCAATAATTGAAAATGCCCTTGTTGTAATATTCTCAGCTGTATCCACCCAGTTTCCTGGCATGGGAACCTTTGTAATGTACTGGTATACTGCATGCAGACCCAGGAACAAACCCAGAGCCAACATTACATTTATCACTCTTTCTGAGTCTCTTACAGTCCTGATATATTGTGTTGCAATAAAATACCATAGAATATGTTGAAACACTGAACGGAATCCCTCAATTGCAATTCCCAGGTCAGGAGCTTTTATAAGAATATGACTAACACCTATGACTATATATATGATTACTGGAAGATCCATCGGTCCAAAATTATACTTTATTTTCCCTCCGCTGGCTATTCTTTTTATAACGAATACGCCTGCCATAAACAACAGCAGAAGTTCATCCCACACAGAACCGAACATGTTTATTACAGGAAGCCTTCTTATCACGTAGTCCACTGCAACATAAAGTACAGGCAGCATCATGAGAAGATCTGTAAATGTTGGAGAACCAAGCGCCTTGGATACCCCTCCAAAAATCTTGCTGTTATAAAGGATCCCGCTGCCCTTGGTGGATTCCGAATCTTTCTTCTGCTTCTTTAATATCCATCCAAGAAGTCTGCTTCCTGATAATCCATTATATATTTCGCCTTCAATTTTTCGTATAAACCTGTCCAGCTCCATCAATATTCCATAGAAAAGGCTGTTATCAATCCAGGATTTGTATTCCTTGGCTTCTCCAGGGTCATTGCGGTTCAGCCTAATATTGAATATCAGGCTGTTTGATGCAAGGTATTTAATTTTCATCAGCAAGCCAATAAAAAGGCTCTTATTTATCGCTTCCTTAAGCCCCATACTAATTCACAACCTCTATACTCACTATCTGACCTTTTAGTCTGTAAAAATCGCTTTCTATAAATATCTTCTTTCCCTGTCTGACTTCCTGTGCCCCAAGTTTGTAGCTCATGCTGTCGTAAGGCAGAGTTCCCTCTATGGTTACTATTGCTTCCTCCATGGTTGGATCAACAGATTTTACAGGATTTCCAGAGTTATCCAGGTTGGTCTCATAAACAGGCATCACTTGGACATCAACAACTGTCGCTTCCAGATACTGTTTTGTCTCTCCGATTGTGTCGCCTACCTGTATTGAATCAAGATAACCAGTGTCATATGGTATTGATGCCACAAACCTTACATGCACAGACTCAGCTGATGCTCCGATATCCTCAAGGTCTTTTCCCATTATTTTAATTACAGATAAAAACAGTAACAGAACAATAACTCCAATAAATATCAAATCCAATATGTTTATTTTGTTGAATACTTTTCCCTCTTTATTTATCATATTCATTGTGCCACCTCAATATGCTTTATATCACTCATTGCCTCAAACTCAACCGTCTTGAGAACAAATTCAAGACCTACCTTGACTTCCTGCCCTCCAAGATCCATATAGGGTCCGCTTGTTACAACCTGAGCTTCTATAACAGCTTCCAGAGTAATATAATCTTCACTCTCATATGCTACAGCCTCTCCTGCGTCATTCACGGCCTTCAGTGCCATTGGTCTTGTCTGAATCTCTCTGATTGTTGCATTCTGAAGTTTGTACTGGGAGAATATCTGATCTCCGACTTCAATGTCTGTAACCATCTCCGGTTTCAACTCGTCAACCTCAACTGTCATAACAATATCCTTTGCGTTGGAAGGTCCCGCTGTAACTCCACCAGTCAACCTTTCTCTATTAAAGAACAAGACCACCGCAGCAATCAAGATGACTACCACGACCGTATCAATCCAATTCCACTTTCTCTTCATAATCTGCCCCTTTCTACTTCTCTGTATGGATTTGTTCCATAAAAATTTCTGCAAGCCTTCCAGTCTGAGACCTTCTGCTATAATTTCTAATACTATCCCAATCCGGGTAATGTTCAATTTCTTTATTCTTCCACTGACTATAATAGCTGGTTATTGCCTTTGAAACTCCTTCTATGTCTTCAGGATCAACTACTTCCCCCGTTTTTGTCTCTCTAATTACCTGTGCTGCAACTCCATCACTTGGAACTATTGCAAGTACAGGTCTATCTGATCTGATATATTCGAATATCTTGCCGGTGTAAAAGTTTTTTGAACCCTTACCCTTTCCAATAACAAGAAGTATAATATCTGAATTAAAGAGCATCTGGATACTTTCCTTGTGAGGAAGATATCCATATGATTTTATCTGTCCTTCAAGGTTGTACTTTATTGCATAGGAATCAATGACCTTGTCATAGATATTACCCACAATTCTAATTTCAAGGTCTTTCTTTTCTATTTCACCTTTTTCCAGGGATATTTTCAGTCCATCCATAAACTCATCGAGATTTCTCCGACCATAGAGGGAGCCAGTGTAGGTTACAACAAATTTCTCGCCACCATCCCTCTGATTGTTCAGATCCTGAAAGTCCTCTTCATCGTATCCATTTGGAATAAAAGTAGATCTCCCAACCAGGGAATCATTGTCCGCTACAAAATTTTCAAGCATCAAAGGAGTATTGGTAATAAAATAATCACAGCCTTCAGTTACCTGAAGCTCCATCTTCTTTTCACCCTTGAACTTGATTCTCTTGTATATGCTGTCCCTATGGTATGGATTGTTTGTCCATTCATCCCTGAAATCCGCCACCCACTTGATATCATCAAGGTTTTTTCTTAAATAAAGACCCATCAGGTGTGATGAGTAGGGAAAGGAAGTTGTATATATCAGCTTAATTCCTTCGTTTTTCACTATATCCATTACCCTATCCCTGTTAAACAGATACCATAAATATTCGGAATCCGGAGACATTATTCTGGTCCCGAGAAACTTCATTGGCAGCTTTAAAATTCCCTTCCGGTTAACAGTATCATAGGGCCTTAATCTATGGACCTTGATGCCATCTGGAATATCCCCAAGCAAGCTCTTATCTGTGAGCTCAGCCACATGCTCCTTGGTTACAACAACAGGCTCGAAGCCGAAATCTCTAAGATATTTTACAAATTTTGTAGTTCTCTGAACTCCTGCTCCTCCCATGGGAGGGAATTCATTGGCTATTATCAATACCTTCTCCATTAAATACCCCTGCCTAAAATTGTTACCTGGAATCCATTTTCAACCAGCTCTTTTTCATTAAGATAATTTCTGGTATCGTATAATCTTTTTGCCTTCATGAGATTTCCAAGCAGTCCAAAGTCAAGCGTACTATACTCAAAATGGTTTACGCCAAGGACAATCAAGTCTGCATCCTTTACTGCATCCTCAATTTGATCATACAGTCTTCCGCTGTAAGGAAAAACCTCCCTGTCAACATGAGGATCGTGGATAGCCACCTGCAATCTGGTCTTTTGCAAAAGTTTTTCAACCAATTTCAAGACGGGGCTCTCCCTTGTATCATCAACATTGGGTTTATATGTTGCACCCAGAATTGCAACCTTGGCTTCATCGCTTTGAACAAGCTCCTGAATTTTCTCCATAACCTTGTCAGGCATACCATCATTTATATTTCTTGCCTGTCGAATCAGCTTTCCTTCCGGATGATTTTCAATAACAAACCAAGGGTCTACTGCTATACAATGACCTCCTACTCCTGGTCCTGGCTGGTGCAGATTTACCCTGGGGTGCTTGTTTGCAAACTTTATTACCTCCCAGGCATCTATGCCCATGTTTTCGGACAGAATTGCAAGTTCGTTGGCAAGTGCGATGTTCACATCCCTGAAGGTGTTTTCCATCAACTTGCACATCTCAGCTGTCTTTGAGTCGGTTGTATATATTTCACCATCAACAAATGTCCTGTAAACTTCCTTAACAATTTCCGTGGATTCCGGATTTATTCCACCGATAATCCTGTCGTTTTCGACCAGTTCCTGAATAATCCTGCCAGGCAAAACCCTTTCCGGTGAGTGGGCAACAAAAACCTCATCTCCAATTTTAAGACCTGATCTTTCAAGTATTGGAACAATTATGTCTTCAGTAGCTCCTGGAGGTGATGTTGACTCAAGGACAACTATGTTTCCCGGCTTCAGATGAGGCAAAATATCTTCTGCAGCACTCTTTACATAGCTCATGTCTGCTTTTTTATCCTCAGTTATCGGTGTAGGTACAGCTATTATAAATACATCCGACTCCTGAAGTGTGGAGATCCCTTTAAGTCTACCTGAACTAACCATTTCATTGACTAGTTCGGACAGTCCAGGTTCTTCAATTATTATCTCTCCTCTGTTGAGAGCATCAATAACTCTTCTATTCAGGTCATATCCCAGTACTTCCATTCCAGCCCTGGCCATAACTGCGGCAGTTGGCAGTCCAATATACCCAAGGCCTACGATTGTAATTTTCTTATCTTTCATGATATACCTCCAAAATTAGCCTTTTACTGATCTATTTAATGTTATACTCTCCACGGACCATAACAAATGTCTTGTCCTTGGTAACAAGGATTCCTCTTCCATCACTTCTTGGAACTATCAAAAGATGATTGCTTGGAACATTTGCTCCATCAGCAATATCAACGCCTGATGTAACATTCGAAAGTCCTCCCAGGCTTGATGCTATGGCAACAGCTTCTCCACTTCTTTTGATGATTTCGGTACCTGCTTGTCCTTCAAGAATCTGTCCATTTTGCAATTCCACTACTACAAGGCTATCTCCAGGGACGTTCTGATCTGATCTGTCGCTAATCTTTTCGTCTATGTAATCCCTTATTTCCTCCAGCTTGATATTAAGATAGCTCAAGGACACAACAGGATCCGTCTCACTCCCAGGTTCGGAGAAAACGACGGTTGATCCCAGCAACAACCCTGCTACTCCCAATGTCACAATGGTTCTTTTGAATTTCATATAAATAACACTCCCATCATAGTTTGGATTGATTTTTAGATTCATACTTAGCCAAGTTACATTATACTATAACTAGACGGTAAATGTCACCCACATCTAGTCATTGTGTAGGTTTTATGTAGAATTATTATAATTCAATTAGTATATCTTCAATCCTAGTTGGGTATAATAAATTGTAAAGGTTTTTTTTACATAGTTTAATCGATTGAGAAATGGTAAATTAATGCACTTACAGGAGGGATTTTATTGAAAGAGCTATCCATGGTAACAAGTAATTATCCGGCATCTGGAATCAGAAAAATGTTTGAGCTTGCCGGCAAATACGATAATGTAATCAGCCTTACAGTTGGCGAACCTGCATTTGACACACCTGAAAACATCAAAAATGCAGCAAAACAGTCATTGGATAATAACAATACCCACTATGTTTCCAATGCAGGCATACCTGAACTGAGAAAAACAATAGCAGAAAAGTACAATAGTCTAATTGGAGGAAATTTCACTCTAGATAATGTTATGGTTGCAATAGGAGGAATGGAAGCAATATTCCTTTCCATGCTGGCAACTGTAAACCCTGGGGATGAAGTCTTGATTCCGGACCCAGGCTATCCCAACTATGAGGGGCAAACCGTTATTCTAGGTGCCAAGGCTGTAAAAGTTCCCGTCTATGAAGAAAACAACTTCAATATTCAAGCAAAGGATATAGAAAATGCAATTACCAAAAAAACAAAGGTATTGATTCTTAATTCCCCGAGTAATCCATTGGGCTCTGTCTTGTCGAAAGATAATCTGGCAGAAATTGCAGAAGTAGTTAAAAAACACGATCTGTTTGTAATTTCAGACGAGGTTTACGAAGAAATCATATATGATGGTTACGAGCACCATAGCATCTCCCAATTCCCTGAAATAAGGGAAAATGTAATGATAGTAAACAGTTTGTCAAAAACTTATGCAATGACAGGATGGCGAATCGGGTATGTCGTGGGCAGTAAAAGAATTATCGATAAGATGCCTAAGCTTCAGGAAGGAATAGTTTCCTGTGCTCCTCATTTTGTACAGGTTGCAGCAATTGAGGCTATCACGAATAGTTCGGAATCTGTAGAATTCATGCGGAAGGAATACGCTAGAAAAAGAAATATCGTAGTTGAGGAAATAAGCAAAATAGAAGGTCTCCAATACAAAGCCTCCCCAGGGAGTTTCTATGCTTTTGTAAATATTAAGGCCTCCGGGATGACTTCACAGGAATTTGCGGAAAAACTGGTTGTGAGCCAGCAGGTTCTTGTTGTTCCAGGTTCAGCCTTTGGCGAAATGGGAGAAGGCTATATCAGGGTTGTGTTTGCAGGTTCTGACGATGACCTGAGAGAAGCTTTCAAGCGAATGAAACTATTTGTTGAATCATTGAATCATTGAATCATTAACAATAAATATACTCCTGAGCCAGCTCAGGAGTATATTTATTGACTTAAGTACTAAGCGCTTATACGCTCTTAAATATGTAGGAGGACTTAATCAACTGCCAACTCCAACACTTATCCTAAGTGCCTGATCGACCTTTCTCATCATATCCTCATCAAACTTACCAATTTTTTCTCTAAGTCTTTTTTTGTCAATTGTCCTGATTTGTTCAAGCAACACCACCGAATCTTTCGGAAGACCAAAATCCTGTGCTGTTATTTCCACGTGGGTCGGTAGTCTGGCCTTGTTAATCTGAGAGGTGATGGCGGCGATTATGACTGTGGGACTGTACTTGTTTCCCACATCATTTTGAACTACCAGTATCGGCCGTACACCACCTTGCTCAGATCCAATAACCGGGCTAAGGTCGGCATAATATATGTCTCCTCTTTTCACTATCATAATTCATTATACTCCAGTGAAGATTCATATCCCATCAGGTCAGTAACGTCTTCCTCAAGACCCATTTCAGATAGGGTTATGTTTAACTGGCTAACCTCGAGATACCCTCTCATAAACTCTCGGTATTTCTTGCAGTGAAACTCACTGTGATTGCATAGGGCAACCACTTTATCAAATAGCTCCAGATTATCTTCTATAACCATAGGCAGACAATCTTCTCTTTTGCTCATTAGGTTAACCCCCCCTTCCTGTGTACTCAGAGAAATATCAGTATATTATAATTATATCTCTATAATAAAAACCGTGTCAATGATTCATTGATTAGCCCAGCAAATAATCAAGAGTCTTTACTACTTTTCCGTTTTTCTTGTATACTCTTGGGAGTCTTCTTCCAATCATGCATATAATCTCGTAGTTAACTGTTCCAAGCTTGGCTGCCACCTGGTCCACATGAGGATATCCATCTACGCCTTCTCCAAAGAATACAACCTCATCTCCAATATGGACACCCGGTATATCCGTTACATCCAGCATTAGCTGATCCATGCAGATCTTACCTGCCACAGGAGCTATCTGTCCGCCTACATAGACTTCCGCTTTTCCAGTCAACATCCTGGTATACCCATCTGCGTAGCCGATGGGAACAGTTGCTATTCTGGATTCTCTTGGAGCCTTGAATAGATGTCCATAGCTGATTCCTGTACCTTCAGCAACCGTTTTTATATTTGATACCACCGATTTCAGTGTCATGGCTGGCTTCAATTCAATTTTTGATTTATCAACTTCGTCTGATGGATAGTAACCATAAATCATGATACCAGGTCTAACCATATCCAGATTATACTCCGGCAGATCAATTATTGAAGCTGAATTGGAAACATGTTTTATTGGAGCTTTGAATCCCCTTTTTTCAAGTCTGTCAACCATCCATACATATTTCTCATACTGCTCTCTTGTGACAGTCTTGTCTGTTTCATCTGCCTTTGCAAAGTGTGTAAATATTCCTTCCACCTCAATGCCTTGAAGATCCTTGATCCTTAATATTTCATCCACCGATTCTTCTGTTGGCTGGAAACCAAGTCTTCCCATTCCAGTATCAATCTTAATATGAAGTTTTGCTGTTTTACCCATCTCCACTGCCGCTTCAGACAATGCCTTTGCATCCTCGTATCTGTAGATGGCCTGTGTCAAATCATAGGCTGCAACTTCCTTCATTTGTTCCGGAGGAGTGAAGTTAAGTACAAGTATGGGAAGATCGAAGCCTGACCTTCTAAGTTCAATTGCCTCATTTAGCAGGGAAACTGCTACTCTCTCCGCTCCCAGCTCTTTGTACATCTTGCCCAGTTCAATGGATCCATGTCCGTATCCGTTTGCCTTGATAACAGGCATTACAATCGTGCCGTCCTTTACAATCTTCTGAATTTCCCTAAAGTTATGTGAAAGGTTATCCAGGTTTATCTCCACGTAGGTGGGCCTTACATCAAAAAAAATGTCCATTGGGAACCTCCTTGTAATTTGTTCTCTTAATATTATACTACTAATCTAGTATTTCACAAGGAATTGGGTTATTCGACTATCAGGTTTACTGCTCTTGGAAGATTCTCCACAATATCAGATGCAATCATTCCGTACTCGCCCTTTTCATCCTTTGCCATATCTCCTGCAAGTCCATGGACATATACTGCCATCACTGCAGCTTCAAATGAATCTTCAACCTGTGCAAGGAATGTTCCTGCAACTCCTGATAGAATGTCCCCACTGCCAGCTGTTGCCATTCCAGGATTACCGGATTTATTTACATACATTCTTTCTCCGTCTGTAACAATGGTGTTGTGACCTTTTAGAACTGTTACCACACCATAGGTTTTGGCAAACTCTCTTGCAGCTCCTTCACGGTCATTTTGAACATCAGCTGTTGACATTTTAAGAAGTCTTCCCATCTCACCGGGATGAGGAGTAATTATGGTCTTTCCTTTTCTGTGTCTTATTATTGTGGGATTATCTGAAAGACTGTTCAAACCGTCTGCATCCAATACCACTGGATTTTCAAAATTCAGAAGGCAATCTTCTATATTGCTTTTTTGTTTTTCACCAAGACCATATCCTGGCCCCAGAACCAATGAATCAAGGCCTTCCTGCGCTTTTCTGTAAGCGTATATGTCACTTGCTTCCCTTACCATAACCTCGACAACCTTAAGACCGAAATCCCTGGCAAGCTCAGTTTCAATAATTGCATGAACCAGGCCAGCTCCGCTTCTTAATGCTCCGTAGGTTGCAAGATAAACTGCCCCAAGCATTCCCTGACTTCCTCCAATTACACCTATTCTGCCGAAGTTTCCCTTGTGTGTGTCAAGTGGTCTTTTTGGCAGCCTGAAAGTCATGTTTTCAGGTATCTCATAATTTTTTGTTGTTTCTCCAACTGCAATTGCCATACTGTATTCCTCCTCATTTGAAATTGATATATCAATATGTCTTACTCCCGCGAAATCCATAATTCTCTGCAGCTTGTAATTGTAAACCAAATATGGTCTTCCACCATCTTCATGGTTGATCGCTATATCCTTCCAGCTGATCTGACCTATTCCGGTACCTAGTACCTTTGATACGGCCTCCTTGGCAGAATATATCCCTGCGACAGTACCTATGGAATGATTTCTGGTCTCCAGGTACTCTATTTCCGCATCACAGAAAATCCTTCTGTAAAAGCTGTCTCTTTTGGATTCCATAAGCTTTTCTATTCTTTTGTTGGACACAATGTCCACACCGGTTCTAATACCCATAAAATCATCCTTTGAATGAATTGTTTTTCACCTTTTATAATAACATATCCAATTCACAATTAAAAATTAAAAATCTCCTGTAGCATTAGTTATGCTCAGGAGATTTTTTCTAGTCTTTTATCTTTCTGCTACCAGGCTTGACAATTGGAAGTCCTTCTCTGCAAAGTGGGCAATCATCCTTGTCATAGGTATCAATTTGAATCTTTTCAGCTGCGAAGATCGGGTAATTCAGCTCTTCTGTGGTTCTGTCCACAAGAGCAGCAATACCAACAACTTCCCCACCATATTCCTCAACAACCTTGATGGCTTCGTAGGAAGACTTTCCAGTGGTTACAACATCTTCAGCAATAAGAACCTTCTGACCTCTTTCAATAAAGAAGCCTCTCTTTAGCTTCATTTGATTATCTTCCCTTTCAGTAAAGATAGCAGGTTTTCCGAGTTGTCTACCCAATTCATATGCGACTACTATTCCTCCCATGGCTGGTCCCACGATCATATCAATCTCAAGATCTTCAACTTTCTCAACTATAAGCTTTACTGCTTTTTCTGCCTTGTCAGGATACTGCAACAGTTTTGCACATTGAACGTATCTGTTGCTGTGTTTCCCCGATGACAATAGGAAATGTCCTTCAAGCAATGCTTCTGATTCCTTCAACAAATCGATTATCATAGCCTACCTCCCGATAATTCCTCTAATTTCTTCCAAATCCTCTATTCCTTCTGACTTCATATATTCTTCTATACCCTGGATTATATCCAGACAAATATCTGGTTTTCTGAAGTTTGCACTTCCAACCTGAACAAGGGTTGCACCAGCCATGATAAATTCAATTGAATCCTCCCATGTCATTATTCCGCCTATTCCAATTATTGGGACATCAACAACCTGGGAAACCTCATATACCATCCTCAAGGCTATTGGCTTTATAGCTGGTCCTGAAAGTCCTGCAGTAACATTGTTGAATACGGGACGTCTTTTCTTGATATCAATTGCAAGTGCATTGAAGGTGTTTACAAGAGAAAGGGCATCTGCACCTGCATCAACACAGGCCACAGCCATTTCCTTGATATTTTCTGCATTTGGTGAGAGCTTGACAACCAATGGCTTGTCAGTTACCTCCCTCACAGCTTCAACCACAATTGATGCAGGAGTACATTGGATGCCAAAGGCCATGCCCCCTTCCTTTACGTTGGGACAGGAGATGTTCAATTCGATGATTGGCACGTCCGTATTATTAAGGAGCTCTGCCCCTTTTATGTATTCTTCAACGGTTCCTCCTCCAAGATTGGCCATTACAACCGTATCCAGTTCTCTCATATATGGCCATTCCTCCTGGATAAAGCCCTGTACTCCAGGATTCTGCAAGCCGATACTATTCATCATTCCGGCTGGGGTCTCGTGGATTCTACGTCCCCTGTTTCCTTCCTTCTTATTCAGTGTAAGTCCCTTTGAGGATATTCCTCCAAGTCTCGATATATCAAAATAGTCCTGGAATTCTCTTCCAAAACCAAAGGTTCCCGAAGCTGCAACAACTGGATTTTTGAATTGGATGCCACAAAATTCAACCTTAGTCATTAAAAACCACCTCCCTGGAATTGAATACGGGTCCTTCCTTGCAAACCCTCTCCATTCCACGAACAGTTGGAATAGTACAACCAAGACAAGCGCCAATTCCGCAGGCCATATGGCTTTCCATTGACAACCACAGCTCTGTCTTGTCCTCGCATATCCTTGCCAGAGCTTCCATCATTGGCATGGGACCGCAGGTGATGATGGTGTCATAATCTTTTGGATCGAATAATTCCGTTACGAATCCTTTCTGACCATGTGAACCATCCTCGGTACTCATTTCTATATTACTCACATATGGTTTGAATTCATCCAGGAAATAAACCTCACTCCTAAAACCTGAAAACAGATCTATTTCTCCTTGAAGCTTTTTAGCGAGATACAACAGAGGAGCAATTCCTATACCACCTGAAACCAGGGCAATCCTTCCTCCCTGGATATCTTCAAAACCGTTTCCCAAAGGACCAAGAACACTCAGTGCTTCTCCCACTCCAAGATTTGATATTATGTGAGTTCCTTTGCCCCTTACCTCATACAACAAGGTAAGCTTTCCATCCTCAACATCAGCTATGCTGATAGGCCTTGGAAGAAATGGATCCAGTCCGTTCCATCCTCTTATCATATAGAACTGACCTGGATTTCCAGTGAAGTCGCCTTCCAGTTCCAGCTTGAATATCCCCTTTGAAATTTCTTTATTCAAGATTATCTTTCCGTCTCTATAACTATCCTTCAAATCCGATATCCTCCCTCATTTTAAGTACTGCTTCTCGTGTATAGTGCTCAAATCTTTCCAAACCATCCTCGTGTTTCTTATATGCTGTGATGATTCCTCTTGAGGAATTGACCACACCGCCGTTGTTATCCCTAAGGTAGAGCTTGACATCCTCGCCTTTTGCTCCCTGGGCACCGTAGCCAGGTATAAGGAAGTATAGGTCTTTGTATCTCTCCCTGATCTCCACTGCCTCATCCACATGGGTTCCGCCTACAACAGCGGCCAGGGATGAATATCCGCATTCTCCCTTAAACTCCTGAGCCATTTCCGCCAGTTTATCTCCCACATGGTAATATATCTTTTTGCCTTCTGATTCAAGATACTCTATGTCCCTTGCACCTGGATTTGATGTTCTAAGAAGTACAAACAAACCTTTCTTCCCTGATTCCACATAGGGCAGGTAGGGTGTTATGCTGTCAAATCCCATATAGGGATTGATGGTGATGAAATCCGTTTCAAAATCGCCCTCAAAATGTCCTTTTCCATACATTTTGGCTGTTGAGGAGATGTCTCCTCTCTTTATGTCCCCTATAGACAGGTGTCCTTCCGCTCTAAGGTACTCAAGAGTCCTGCTGTAGGCCTTCAACCCTTTTAATCCATAAGCCTCGTAGAAAGCAATCTGTGGCTTGTAGATAGCTGCAATATCTCCTGTTGCATCAATTATCCTTTTATTGAATTGAAAAATTATCTGATCTACATCCTGATACTCATTCTTTATTCCATTGGGGATGTAATCAAGACTTGAATCAAGCCCGACGCAAACCATTCCCTTTTTTTGTACTGTCTCGTACAACTTATCTATTATCATACAATCTATCCTCCCCACATGATTTGGACATGTATTTTATGTTTCCTTGCCTTATAGTCATCAAAATCTCACCATAGACCGTCATCCCTGAAAAGGGAGTGTTTTTACCCTTGGACACAAATCTATTTGGATCTATTTCAGCTTCTCCGTCCAGATCAACCAGAATTACATCACCCTCAAATCCCTTTTCAAGTCTACCCTTGTTAAGACCCAAAATCCTTGCAGGATTCTCTGACATCACCTTTACAAGCTGAACCATATTCAAGTGTCCAGCTTTTACAAGATGGGTATGGCAAATCTGAAATGCAGTCTCCAGTCCCGATATTCCAGGGCTGCCATTTTTCTTGTCCTCTTCTGTGTGGGGAGCATGGTCGGTTCCTATTGCATCCACAGTGCCATCCTTGATGGCTTGGATCAAGGCCTGAACATCCGCTTCCTTCCTGATAGGTGGATTTACCCTGTAGTTGTTGTCCCATAGTGCAATATGATGAGGGGTTACATCACAAGTGATATTATGGGATCCTCTTTCTTTAGCCCTTCTAATTTCATCAATTGCTTCCTTTGTACTGACATGGGTCAGGTGAAGCCTTGCTCCTGTATGTTCCGCCAACTGAATATCCCTTGAAGTCTCAAGATTCTCAGAAAGTCTGTAGTCAATTTCTGTAAGCTCCATCTCCTCAGCATGGGCCATTAATATAATGCCTTTCTCCCTTGCCTTCTCCATTGCCTTGTACATTGTGAGAGAAGAAGCGACTCCCTTGCCATCATCTGTTATCATTCTAACATTCTCATCCAGATTGTCGAGATGTGAAATGGTTTCTCCATCAAATTCATCCGTAATCGATGCACACTGATGCACCTCTGCAAGATCCAATTTTTTTGCCTTGTCTCTAACATACTGAATTGTTTTCATATCTGAGCAGACCGGATCGGTATTTCCCATAAGATTGACAAAGGTATATCCTCCCTTAAGAGCTGCCATGCCCCCGGTCATAAGATCTTCCTTGTATAGATAGCCAGGATCCCTGAAATGTGCATGAATATCAACAAATGCAGGAAGCAGTGAGAGTCCATCCGCATCTATCCAGCTGCATTCATAATCGAGGTTTTCACCAATTTCTTCTATCTTTCCGTCCTTGATATATACGTCCTTATTAAAAGTATGGTGCCCATCAATAAGATGTGCACCTTTTATTAAAAGTTCCATTTTAGACCTCCCAGGAATATATATGATCACAGTACTCACATTTATATATACCCTTGTTTTCATCTATCAGTACAAATTTGTGGGTTATATCCCTTTCCACAGTTGTTATGCATCTTGGGTTCTTGCATCTTATAACATCCTGAACTCTTTTTGGTAAAGACAGGTTGATTTTTTCTGTAATAACCTCGTCCTCAATAACATTTACGGTGATATTGGCATCCAAAAACCCCAGCATTGCATAATCAACATCTATTACATCCTCAATCTTTATTATATCTTTTTTTCCCATTTTATTGCTCGATGCATTCATAATCAGAGCAACAGTGAAATCAGCCTTTCCAAGCTTAAGGTATTCAAATATCTTGAGTCCCATTCCTGGTCTTATATGGTCAATTACTAGTCCTTTTTTAATGCTGGTTATATTCAACATTTACTTCACCCCCAAAAGTTTAAGAATAAGTCCCATTCTTACAAACATACCATTCTTTACCTGTTTGAAATACCAGGCTCTTGGGTCATTATCAACTTCAACGGCTATTTCATTAACTCTTGGCAGAGGATGAAGTATTGCAAGATCCTTTTTTGCATCCTTTAGTTTGTCAAGATCTACAATATAGCTGTCCTTGAGTCTTACATAATCAGCTTCGTTGAAGAATCTTTCCTTCTGAACCCTTGTCATATACAGGATGTCCATTTGATCTATAACCTCTTCGAGCCTTTCCACTTCCTGGAATTCTATATTCTTTTGCTCCAAAATTTCGCTTCTGATATAGTCAGGCACCTGCAGCTCCTTGGGTGAAACCAGTATGAATCTGACATTGTCATATCTTGACATCGCCTTGATAAGGGAATGAACGGTTCTACCAAACTTAAGGTCACCGCAACAGCCTATTGTAAGGTTGTCCAGTCTTCCCTTGGATTCAAGTATTGTGAAAAGGTCTGTAAGGGTCTGTGTTGGATGCTGGTGCCCTCCGTCTCCTCCATTGATCAATGGAACAGGGCAGTACTGAGTTCCGTGTTTGGGTGCTCCTTCGTTGGGATGTCTCATTGCTATTATATCTGCATATGCAGCAACTGTTCTTAGAGTATCCGCTAGACTTTCACCCTTTGATACAGAACTAGAGCCCGGCTCTGCAAACCCGATAACGCCTCCACCCAATCTCAACATTGCGGCTTCAAAGCTAAATCTGGTTCTAGTGCTAGGCTCATAGAACAAGGTGCTGAGGATTTTTCCATGACACATGGAATTATATTCCTCCGGCTTATTTACGATTTCTTGCGTCAATTCAAAAATACTTTCCAATTCCTCAATTGTAAAATCCTGGGGGTCAACTAGATGTCTTCCTTTTAACATAAATATTCCTCCTTTTAGTTAATAAACCTCAAGGAACAGCGCAGTAAAATGGCATTAAAAAAGCCTTCCACAAAGGAAGGCACAAGTATCCCACTTATACGCTCTCCTTTCCGATCTCACGGGATCGATTTAAAGGTATTTATTTACCTAAAGGTATCACAGGGAGGTATATAAGTCAATAATTTTTCAGCCCATCTTATGATGTTTTTTCAAGATATTCCGGAAAACTTTCGATTGAAATATCAGCAATACGATCAATTTCTTCCCAGTCAATTCTGGCTGATCTGTCCTTGATTGCAGCCACTTTTATCCCAAGTTTTTTAGCTGCCTCCATTGAATGAAGTGCATCCTCAAATACCCATATATCCTTGGGTTCATGGTCTACTCTATCCAGTATCAATTGATAGAACTCAGGTTTATACTTTTCAATTCCAGTGCTTTTGCATGTCTGAAGAAATTCAAAGTATTCATCGATTTGAAGCCTTTCCATGGCTCCCTTGGCCAGACGATCTGCCGTTGCTGTAGCAGCACACATTTTTATGCCATTATCTTGAAGGGTTTGGAGCACTTGCCTGGCACCTTCCTTGAGCTGTATTTTATCAAAATAATACTTTTCAAGAAGCTTTTCCATCTGATCGTTTAGCTCCTCTCCACTTTCAGGAAGACCATACATTTCCTTCAGTATGTCAGAAGACTCTCTCAAACTGTATTCCCTCAACTTTTCCCTTATATCTTCAGGGGCATCTATCCCCCTTGATTTCAAGTAATCATACGCCAGTGTTTCCCATATCCACATTGAATCAAATAGTGTTCCGTCCAGGTCAAATATTGCAAATTTCATGTTTTTCCTCCTTTGTTTCTATCCGCTTACCTCTTTTTTATACCCAATACAGCTGGACTTCATAGAAAAAGTTATGTTGAAATTGATAGCGCTTGTTTGGGCTTATGCCAACAATGGTATAATATGATAAGAGCGTCGAAATAAATCAGGAGGTGCATAAATGAAATTTCATTTAAAAAAGGGTGGAGATGTAAAAGTTTTAATGAGTTTTAAGGAAACTGAAAGCGTTGAAAAGTTCAATGATCTTTTCAGCTTCCTTAAGAATAAGGAAATATTCAAAGGAGATGCAGGAGAGGTATACTCTCAAATTTCGCACGAAGGTGATTCTGTAGTATTCCTTGGGTTGGGAGAAGAAGAAAAACTCGAGTATGAAACACTTAGAAAGTCTTTTTTCTCCTTGGGCAATGAGCTCCAAAAGAAAAAAGTAAAGAGTATTGGATTGTCAGTTCCTAAATTCGGTGACAGATGCTATGGAAAAACCAACAAGGCAATTTCGGAAGGCTTGCTTCAATCTCAGTATGATTTTGACAAATATAAAAGTGAAAAGAAACCTAAGGTTCTTTTGGAGGATGTCTACCTGGACATAGTCTCAGGAGAAGATGAAAAGGTGGAAAGTGTAATCAAGGAAACTCAAATGGTTATGGATGGTGTCTTCCTTACTAGAAACCTAGTGAATGAACCTGCCATGAATCTTTATCCGGAAGTGCTTGCCAAGGAAGCAGTCGATAAGCTTACTCCTGTTGGTGTGGATGTAAAGGTTCTTGGACAGAAGGAAATCGAAAATCTCCGTATGGAGGCTTTCCTTTCGGTTGCAAGAGGTTCATCAAAGGAACCTAAATTTATTATAATGACTTATATGGGTAATCCTGATAGTAAAGAAAAGCTAGCACTGGTGGGAAAAGGACTTACCTATGATTCCGGTGGATATTCACTTAAACCAGCTGCTGGAATGGCAACCATGCATTCCGATATGGCTGGAAGCGCCTCAGTAATCGGTGCAATGTATGCAATAGCTTCAAACAAGCTAAAGAAAAATGTAGTTGCAATTGTTGCAGCCTGTGAAAACATGGTTTCAGGTGATGCCTATAAAACAGGTGATATAATCGGATCCATGTCAGGCAAGACAATTGAGGTTGAAAACACAGATGCAGAAGGAAGACTTACTCTGGCTGATGCTCTCTGGTATGCATCAACTGTTGAAAAGGCTGACAAGATAGTTGATCTTGCTACCCTTACAGGAGCCTGTGTAGTGGCTCTTGGAAGCGTAAATACCGGAGCCATAGCGAACGATGAGAAGCTTATGAAAGATGTCTCCATTGCTGCAGGGTTAGCTGGAGAACCCGTTTGGCAGCTGCCAAACAATGAAGATTACAAAGAGTTGTTCAAGAGTCATTTTGCAGATCTAAAGAACACAGGTGGACGAAGTGCAGGTGCAATAACTGCAGGAATGTTCCTTCAGGAATTTGTAAATGATACTCCATGGGTTCACTTGGATATTGCAGGAACAGCATTTATTGACAAGGCTGCAGGATACCTTCCAAAGGGAGCTTCTGGAGTTCCCGTGAAGACCCTGTTCTACCTTGCAAAAGATATTGAGCAAAATTAATGCAAAATGTCCCAGGTATTTTTCAATACCTGGGACATTTTTATTTGTGCTATTTTTTTAGAACTCCACCAAGAAGCCCTATTATTGCAAACATGGTGTAATATCCAGAGCTCGAGATAGAGTTACCCGTAAGCTCTTGTATTCCATTGATTATTAAGATGTCTCCCCCAAACAGGGACACAATCCAGCCAACGACCAATCCTACTACAAGTCCTCCCAACATATACACACCCCCTAAACAGTTCAACCTACTCTAATAATAACAGAATTTGAAGGATAAATCCATCAAATGGTCCATTCACCATGAATAATTCCTACCAGATGCCATGCTCCATTGTGATCTTCAAATACAAGCTTTAAACTTCTCCAGTCCATACCATTGTATTGCGGGTCAAAGCCTGTGAAATGAAACTCGACAAACTGACCATTTGGATATTCGGTATCGACGTTATTGATAATATTTCCTGTTCCAATTTTGTAATTGTTGCCGATCATTTCAGGATTGGCAAAGTCAACATCGTAAATAAATCTATCATAATAATCGTCAAATGTCATGTCTATTGGGTCTCCAGTCCCGTCAAACTCTCCCCAGTTATTTACTATGGGGCTATTTACAAGATTCTGGAACTGTGCTGCCTGTATTACAATATCATTTTGTAGATCCACATAGTCATAAGGAGTGAATCTTACTCCTTTTGAAGGATGAACATATACATCAAGATCTGACATGTTCATATCTTCAATAAGATCAATAACTTCCATTGCCGTTGTCAATAAAGATGCTCCAGGTGTCGGCCCAGTTGACAAGGGTACGGGATCTTCAGGTGGCTCAGCCTGTAATTCATTCAGCTCTTCCTGAAGTTGTGAAACTTCTGTCGTCAAGCTCTCTATCTCAGTATCCTTCTCTTCTATCTGTTCCTGCAATGCTTCCAGCTCTGAACTCTCCTGTGGTGGATTTTCTTCAGATGTCCCTCCGGTGCAACCTGCAAGGGATAGTGCCATTATCAATATAAACACAGTAAATAGCTTTCTATTTCCATTCATAATCCCACATCCTTTTTTTTATTTACTCTATTCCTACCCTTTTTATAGGATTTAAATATTTCAATCCAATTACAATGTGGAATTTTACTCATTATTTTATAATTCTATAATGCAATACCGGATGTTTTCCTAGTAATACTTCCAACCAGACTATCTATCTGCATTTCCCTCTTTGAATTTTTCCAATCGATTATTCCTGTAAAAAGAATATTTGCCCCTTTATCCGTACAGATGCTTTTCATCTGCTTAATTGAACTGTTTCCTCCCATCCAGTTGAATGGAAATGCATGGGTGACAAATATCATCGTATCCTTTCCTTCCAAGCCTTCAACTTTTCCAAGAAGCGCCTTTATTGCAGGAGAAGCTTGAAAACCTCTTACAGGTCCTCCGAAAATCAATAAATCCATTTCTTCCAATGGTGTTTCCAATGGTTCAATCCCGATTTTATTTGCATCCTGTTGATTCTTATCCTCGCCGCCAATTATTTTAAGCCTCTCCATAAAAACTTCGTGATCTTCTTTTTCAAGTCTGTTCTTTAGTCTCTCAGCAACAAGAGAAGTGTTGCCGGTCATGGAATGCACAATTATACCTATTTTCATCACTAGTCCTCCCTCTACTCGCTTTTTAAGGCATCCTCAATGGCTTTGAGTATAACCCTGCTGCTGTAGGTTGCCCCTGATATTGAATCTACATCGATTTTTTGCTCAGCAATAACGCTATCTACTATTGCTTCTGCCGATTCTCCCTGCCCGTGGTCGTGCTCTAGTATTTCAATATCTGTGATTTTTCCATCTCGCACTTCAACCTGAACCTCTGCATTTACAGGTGGTGAAGAATATTCTCCTATGTAAGTCCCATCCTCAATGCTTTCAATATCAATCTGACTTATTTCCACATTGACAAGATTGTTCAGATTTGTCTGAAGAAGCATCATCATGCCAACTGCAGCAAGAACAATTACAGCCAGTATTCCCAATAAAATTTTCCATCTCTTTTTCACATTCTCACTCCTAATATATTTACCCTTCACGTTAAAGTAATATCAAGTTGATTATATCATTAATAAGCTGGATACAATAGTACCCAGCACATTTTTTGTTATATTCTTTCACATCTTATGTTAGATTCACATCGGAAAGTATAATGACTCACTCTCTGATTCAAGATCAGAGATTTATCATACTCGTTTCGAAAATTGGTTCGCTATCGATTAAACTAACCCATGGCTAAAAACACATCTAGTTCCCTATCATAAATATCGCCAGTAACTTTTTAGGTAATCACGCAAACCAAACGATTTTCTCATCTCGAATGAAAAATCTTGCTGATCTTTCCATATATAGGCTCGCTTGTGCCCGACGATAGAAATACCCAAAATCTTCGATTTTGTGGCATTTCATCGAGGGGGTATTCGCTCATTAATACTTCCCTTGCTTCGGTTAACATTCCAAAACATTTTGCTTTGTACTGAATGAAGTCTTTTAAATATCTCGAAAGGTGATTTAAAAAGAAGTTCATATGAAAGAACAACTAAAGAATCCAGCGAGGATTTCGCAGTGTTTTGATTCCTCCAAGCGAAGCGGCATAGGAATCAACGGAGAAAACGAGCGCTTGATTCTTATTGGACTTGAATCTAGAACTTCGTTTAAATACCTGAGAGATAAGGACTTATTTTCTATTGCTAAATTGAGAATTATTTACACACATCCACCCATTCCCCATTAACAACATCCCTAAGATAATCAACATCAATCTTTATGCAGGCATTGGGACTACCAGCAGCAGGGTAAACATAATCATAGACCTTAAGTGATTCATCAAGGTATATATCAATAGGCTTGCTCAAACCAAAGGGACATACCCCTCCAACAGGATGACCTGTTGCATCAAAAATATCATCTCCACTTATAAACCTGGCTTTCTGTTTGAAGGTATCCTTGAATTTTCTATTATCAAGCCTTACATCGCCCTTGGCAAGTATAAGAATATCCCGCTCCTTAAGCCTGATCGCCATTGACTTGGCGATTCTTCCGGGCTCTACATCAAGGGCCTCTGCAGCAAGCTCAACTGTTGCCGTACTTCCCTCCATCTCATACATCTCAACATCAATCTTTGCTTCCTCAATATGCTTTTTTACACTTTCCAAAGTCAATTACATCACCCCTGAATTATCTTTTTTCAATCAAACCTCTGTTATAGGCATCCTCAATCATATGCTCCACAAATTCCCAAAGCCTGTCCGATGAGTCTTTGACCGGACTTATTCTTTTATAAATATCTGACTGTGCAACTCCATGCTTCCTCCAGGATCCACCGCCATTGTAATAATTGTTAAGCATCGGTTGAAGTCTATCCATGGATGAGGCAAAAAGTGCTTCCGGAGTTTCCATCTCTTCAAATTCATCCCATAATCCCCTGAACTCCATACCTTTTCTTGAATCAAGCATTCCAAATATTTTTTCAGCTGCCTCAACTTCCCTCTGCCTTTTATCCTTGTTCCCTTCCTCGTCATAGCAGAAAGTATCTCCTGCGTGCAATTCAACCAGGTCGTGGATCAAGAGCATTTTTATTACCTTGTTTACATCAATTTCTTCATTTGAGTAGTCGGAAAGAACCATTGACATGACTGCTATATGCCAGGAATGCTGGGCATCGTCCTCTCTTCTGTCCTCTGTAATAAGGTTGGTTTGTCTAAGGATTGTCTTCATCCTGTCCAATTCAACAATAAATTCAATGTCCTTTATTATTCTGTCATCCATATACATTCTCCTCTCAATAAGCTATTACTGATATTTTAACATATATTTTGAAATTTGTTTTCTCAACAGCTTTGATTATTTATTTTTATTTATATCAGAAAATCTGAATTTACAAGGTAGTTTGATAATACGCTCTCGGATTCAAGATCAGAGATTTATCACACTTGCTTCGAAAATTATCTTGCTATCGATTATACATAACTTGGGCAAAAATATACTCTGCGTTCTTTATCACTTCAACAACTACCAACTATAATGGAAATCACGCAAGCCAGTACGATTTTCTCACTTCGTGTGAAAAATCAAGCTGATCCATATCAGTTCGCTTGTGCCCGGCGATAGAAATGCCCAAAATGGGGGTGCGGATGTTTTTTTGGACTCTTTTTAGACAATTCCAAGACTTTTCCGGTAAGCTTTTATGCTCTTGCCCC
>NZ_JBMEMN010000015.1:0-65132 GCF_049310905.1 Gudongella sp. DL1XJH-153 | reverse complement strand
GGTTTTTTCCTCAAAATTAATCATACCATACGGAGCTCTATTCTCATTTATTTTTCCTACAGTTATTTTACACTAACCATCTTCTCCTAAATAGTTCAACTTAACAATAATCTACTCAGCAATGTAAGCATAAATTCCAGTTGGGTATAATTATTATATAATCATCTGGAAAGGATGAAATTTATGGAAACTGTATTGTCTCTGAAAAATGTTTCAAAAAATATAAAGGGTAAATCAATTATAAAAGATGTTTCTTTTGATGTTCATAAGGGTCAAATTTATGGATTTTTAGGACCTAACGGAGCTGGCAAGACCATGACTCTCCGAATAATTGTAGGGCTTATCAGCTCTACTTCAGGTTCTGTGGAAATCTGTGGTCACGACATACAAAAATCCTTCGTAAAGGCCATGTCAAATGTCGGCTGCATTATAGAAAACCCAGAATTCTATGAATACCTCTCTGGCATTGACAACCTGGAATTTCTTGGCAAAATGGAAGCTGGAATCTCTCATGAAAACATTGATGAAGTTGTCGAGCTCGTAGGCCTCTCAAATCGAATCAACGATAAAGTCGGGACCTACTCTCTTGGTATGAAGCAACGTCTTGGCATTGCGCAAGCACTTATGAAATCACCTGACCTTCTCATTTTAGATGAACCCACCAACGGTCTGGATCCAGCTGGTATCAGGGAATTCAGAACACTGGTCAAATCCTTGTCAAAAGAACACGGGATGACAATTTTTGTGTCCAGTCATCTACTTTCTGAAATACAGATGATTTGTGATGAGGTTGCCATAATACTGCATGGTGAAATCATTAAAACCTCCAAGGTTGAAAATCTGTCAAGCGATCAAAAAATCACATGGCATGTCACCAATGTTCAGAAAGCTAAAGAGATTCTAAAAAAGGATTTCGGGATTGCAGCCATCAAGGAATCAGAGGAATCCATAAGCGCTTTCACTGATGATTCCCAACTTACAGCAATTAACAAAGCCTTGATGTCCAGCAATATCGGATTGAAATTTGTATCCAAGCAGCAGAAGTCTCTAGAGGATCTTTTTATGGAGCTAACTGGAGGCGAAACAATTGGTTAAACTAATAGAAAACGAAATCATGAAAACCTTCTATAAGAAAAGAATCCACGTCATAGCCGTAATTCTCATGGTACTAATTTCACTTTTTGCTTATGGAGAAAACTATACCCTAACTAAAACCCAAGACCGTGTTGCAGAACAGCTGGGTATTGAAAATACTGATGACTGGAAAAACATAATCGGACAACAACTAATAGATCTGGAACGAAGACTTGACAACCCCTATATTCCGGATGAAGGAAAAGCCTCCATACGTGTCCGCGCAGAACAACTCAGATTCTACCTTGAAAATGATGTGAGTCCGATTAATTCCAGTGCAGCGCGTTTTATGGGTGCATTTCTGGAACAATCCATATTTCTTTTTTTACCTCTTTTAATCATATTGCTGGCAGGAGACATGGTATCCGGTGAAATGAACACAGGTACAATAAAACTAATCCTCACAAGACCAGTAAAACGATGGCGTATACTTATGGCAAAATTGCTTGCACTTTCTATGTTGGAAATGTTGGTCATTTTCATGATGGCAATTTTTTCATATGCAATTGCACTTGTGGTTTTTGGTTATTCAGGCTTTAATGAACCTGTAATCACAGGCTTCAGGGTGCTAGAGAACCGACTGGACACTTCTGCAGTACGTACAATCCCACAGTGGCGATATCTTCTAATGTCTTACTCCATTGGATATTTTGTTGCCTTTGTTATTGGATCACTTTCATTGATGATCTCCATCATGGAAAAAAGTACATCTGCATCAATAGGAATTATGATGTCCACACTGATTGGTGGTAGCTTTCTCAGTCTTTTCATATCAGATTGGAAGATAACGCGATATCTATTTACGGTCAACCTTAACTTAATATCTTATATTTCCGGAAGCTTCCAGATTGTGGAGGGCTTGAGCATGATATTTTCAACTCTAGTCTTATTGGGCTGGAGTTTGGGTGCCATTGTGATTGGATTTATTGTCTTTATCCACAAGGATATTTTGGCATAGGAGGATATAGAAGATGAAAAAAATGATTTGGTTAACAATAAGCATAATTTCAATACTGGGTTTGGTAATTTTCGCTTATGGTTTTGGACAATCAATTAAAATTGGCATAGAAGTCAATCAAGCCCCTGAAGAACCACAATTGGTCATGGAAAACTCCCCTGAGCCATTAGATGTTAAGTCGATACTTGCCATGGGAGATTCTCTCGCCAGAGGCACTGGTGATATCAATGGTCAGGGCTTTGTGGGACTTATAGCTGCTGCGATTTCAGATGCCAGGGGTGAACCTGTACCCCTTTTCAATATTTCAATGGAAGGTCTTAGGACATCGATGCTCCTTTCACAAATCAATGAACCGAATACAATCGATGGTATTCGTAGCGCAAACCTTATTCTGATTTCCATTGGTGGAAATGACATCAGGTCTATTGAAGAAGTTGATAGTGCTCAAAAATCGCAATACTATCAAGAGACACTGGAGACCTACACAAGCCAACTTAAGGAAGTACTGACTAAAATCAGAGCAGAAAACAAGGATGCCTTCATTGTTTTTTTAGGTCTCTATAATCTCAATTACAATGACTCAAATGCTGAGAATTCCAGTTGGCTAATTGAATGGAATCACTCGACACAAAAGCTTGTGGAATCCTTTGAAAACACTATTTTCACTCCCACATACGATCTCTTCAAGCTAAATTCAGAATTATTCATCTCAGCTGATGGCTTGCATCCAAATAGTGAAGGTCACAAAGCCATAGCTGATAGAATCCTTAAGAATATAAACTATGGTACATTTTTTGAATAAGAAGACACCTGGCGTTTTCTGATCCTCACTTCACCAAGAAGCAGTGTAAAAGTCTTCCCAATCTGATATAATTATAAGTTACTACAATACATATTTGAGAGGAGAGAAACGATGAAATATAGAAGCGTATTTGATATCATCGGGCCTGTAATGGTTGGACCCTCTAGTTCACATACAGCAGGTCCTGTAAGAATCGGTCAGATTGCACGAAGGCTTTTTGATGCGCAACCTGAAAAAATCGTAGTGCGGCTATACGGATCATTTGCAGAGACTTACAAAGGTCATGCATCTGATGTGGCAGTTGTTGGTGGAATTCTCAATTACGAGACTGATGACCCAAGGATACCTGATTCCCTTGTTAGGGCTAAAGAGCTGGGCATTGATGTTTCATTTATCAAGGAGAAGGCTATTCCTGAGCATCCAAATACCATGGAGATAACTCTTCTCCGTGGCGATGACCAGATTGACATTGCAGCCATATCAATTGGCGGTGGTGTGGTTAGAATTACAAAACTTAACGGATTCCCACTGAAGCTGTCCGGTGAAAACCCTGCAATTCTGATATTCCACAAGGACGCCTACGGTGCTATCGCTGGGGTGGCATCAACCCTTGCAGCCAATAAAATCAACATCAGCGGCATGGATGTTTCGAGAATTGAAAAGGGTGATATCGCTCTTATGACAATTGAAACAGACCAGCCTGTATCAGATAATCTTATCAATGCCATTACGAAAAAAGAGAATATAATAAGGGTAATTACCCTTAGCGAATAGAGAGGTGATATAGATGTTTAAGAACGTTCAGGAGCTGGTCCAGCAAGCAGAGGATCAGAATAAAAAATTATATGAGATTATGATTGAACAAGAGTCTGTGTTGACAGAAAAAAGTCGCGAGGAAGTCATTGAAAGAATGGATAAGCAATACCAGGTAATGAAAAACTCTGCCCTTAAGGGTCTTGAAGGTGTTACATCCTATTCAGGTATGACAGGTGGCGATGCCAAGAAGATGGATGAATACATAAAAAAAGGGGATTTCCTAACAAATTCAACCCTTCTAAAGGCTGTATCCTATGCAATATCAATAAATGAGGTTAATGCATCCATGGGACTGATCTGTGCCAGTCCAACTGCAGGGTCATCAGGGGTTCTTCCAGCTGTTGTTCTTGCATTGCAGGAAAAGCTGGGCATGGATGATAAGATGACCATGATGCATCTTTTTACAGCTGGTGCGTTTGGATTTGTAATTGCAAACAATGCATTTATATCAGGAGCTGCTGGAGGATGTCAGGCTGAGATTGGCTCAGCAAGCGCAATGGCAGCAGCTGCAGCTGTTGAAATGGCAGGCGGTACACCAACACAAGCTGCTCACGCTATGGCTTTGGCCTTAAAGAATATGCTTGGACTTACCTGTGATCCTTTGGCTGGACTAGTTGAAGTTCCATGCATTAAGAGAAATGCTGCCGGCGCCTCAAATGCAATTATGGCAGCTGAAATGGCTCTTGCCGGTATTGAAACAAAGGTACCTTGGGACGAGGTTATCAGTGCAATGTATAACATCGGTCTTGCAATGCCTGTTACTTTAAGGGAAACCTCACTTGCTGGCTTGGCAGTAACTGAGACCGGAAAGATGTGGAAAGAGAAGCTTCTTTAAGACTTTATTCTCTAGAAAAGAACTGTCCTTATACAATGGACAGTTCTTTTATTTTTGAGTGTGCCGCTATTCAATATAGCCTCTTTTTTTAAGGTAATACATGGCTCTGTCCGTATTATGGGTCTTGATATCCAATAGTTTTTCCTCTTTTTCAACTATTTCCGGGTGATCCAATTCAAATCCCAGTAATATATCAACCGCCTTCTTACAGGTTTTAGTAATGCTTTCAAAGTCTCCGGCTTTCATATCCTTTGAGCTGCAGAGCCACCCTCCCCCTACCGCATGTACAAATGATTTGTCAGCGTACTCATGCAGATTCGATTCGCTTATTCCCCCTGTTGGAATAAACTTAAGCCCTGCGTGTTTAAATGGTCCCATAAGCGCACTCATTGCTTTTACTCCTCCAAAGACGCTTGCAGGGAAGAACTTTAGTGTAGTAACACCTTTTTCCATGGCATTTCCTATTTCAGTAGGGGTAACACAACCTGGAGTTATTGGTACACCATTTTCTTGACAGTATCTAACAACCTCATCGCTAAAGCCGGGAGACACAATGAAGCTTGCGCCTGCTTCAATGGCATCCTTAGCATTTTGAAGCGTTAAGACCGTTCCTGCCCCAACCAGCATTTCCGGCATGTTTTCTCGGATTAGTTTAATTGCTTCAAGGCCGGCTTCAGTTCTTAAAGTAACTTCGATTACTTCAATTCCAGATTCGTAAATCGCCTTTGCTGCTGGTAGAGCCTGGTTGATATTTTCAAATGCTACCACTGGAACCAGTCCAATCAATCCAATTCTTTCCAAAGTATCCATAGAATCCCTCCCATTTTTTATATGTTTTGCTTTCACTTCCATTGCTATTACTTTTATGTTTTAATATAACTCAGCGGAGAATGTTTGACTCAAAGTTGAAACGATTTTAAATATTTTTTTAAATTCTCCAAATATTTTCATTGAATTCTTGTTATAATATATCATAATAGCTTTTAATGGTAAATCATAGAAGTGAATTTAGATGACTAATAATTTCTTGGGAGGTTGTTGTATGATGAAAAAAGTTGTTACATTGGGTGAAATAATGCTAAGACTCTCTGCACCAGGATTCAAACGTTTTGTTCAGTCTGAAAGCTTCGATGTGGTTTATGGTGGCGGTGAGGCAAATGTTGCTGTTTCTCTTGCCAATTACGGGTATGACTCATATTTTGTAACAAAGGTACCTAATCAGGAAATTGGACAGTCTGCACTTAATCATCTTCGAAGATTCGGAGTCAAGACCGAGTACATCCAAAAGGGTGGAGACAGATTGGGAATATATTTTCTTGAAACAGGCGTATCGATGAGACCTTCCAAAGTAATTTACGACAGAAGCCATTCCTCAATATCAGAAGCTGATGCTGAAGAGTTTGATTTTGATGAGATTTTCAAGGATGCTGACTGGTTCCATTTTTCCGGCATCACTCCTGCTCTAGGAGAAAAGGCTGCGCATCTTACAGATGAGGCGTTAAAAGCAGCCAAGAAGCATGGTGTTACAGTATCAGTTGATCTTAACTACAGAAAAAAATTATGGACTCCTGAACAGGCTCAGAAAACAATGACCAATCTGATGCAATATGTGGATGTCTGCATCGGTAATGAGGAGGATGCTGAATTGGTACTTGGCTTTAGACCTGGAAATACAGATGTTACAAAGGGTGAACTTGAATTATCGGGCTATGAGAATATGTTCAAGCAGATGATGGAAAGATTCAGCTTCAAGTATGTTGTTAGCTCCTTAAGGGAATCCTACTCTGCATCAGATAACGGCTGGTCTGGCTGCATTTATGATGGCAATGAATTCTATCAGTCAAGAAAGTATGATGTTAGGATTGTTGATCGCGTTGGTGGAGGAGATTCTTTTGCTTCAGGATTAATCCACGGATTATTGTCAGGGTATAATTATAAGGATGCCCTTGAATTTGGGGTTGCAGCTTCTGCCTTGAAGCATACAATTCCTGGTGATTTCAATATGGTCACAATTGCGGAAGTTGAAAAACTCTTAAAAGGCGATGCATCCGGAAGGGTTCAAAGATAAACAAAAAATCATCCCCTAAACAAGAACCTTCTTGTTTAGGGGATTTTTATTAATCCAATACTCCCATTTCCCTGTAGTATCTAGCTGAACCATCGTGTAAAGGCAGACCTGCGAGATTCTCCACTCCATCTTCGAGCTGAAGACCCTTGATTGCATTGTGCGTGCTTGCCAGGGACTCAACATTCTCCCAGAAGACCTTGGTCATCTGATAGGCAGTTTCCTCAGGTAGGCTTTCATCTACAAAAATTGTTATTACTATACTTGTTGTTACAACATCCTCTTCCTGTCCCTCATATGTCCCTGCAGGGATTATAGCTCTGTTGTACCAGGGATATTCATCTGTCAGCTGCTCTATGACATCCTCATCAATTGATATCAGCTTCCCTCCTGCTGTTGATATGATTTCAGAAACCGCTGATGTGGGAATTCCAGCCTGAATCCATGCTCCGTCAAGCTGTCTGTTTCTGATCAGGTCAATCGACTCTGTAAATCCAACAAACTGAGGATTAAAATCATCCGGATAATTTACTCCCGCTGCAGTAAGATGAATGTTTGATTCAACTTCCGGCGTACTCCCCGGTGCTCCAGGTGCAAATACCTTGCCCTTGATATCGCCAAGGGTTTCGATTCCTGAATCCTCTGATACCACTACCTGATTATAGTTTGAATAAAGTGCTGTCAGGACTCTGATTCCGTCATATTGATTCCCTTCAAATACTCCGGTTCCATTTTTCTGTTCAGTCATAATATTTGTTACGGCAACACCAATCTGTGCCTCTCCCTGCGCAACCAATCCGAGATTCTGCACTCCCCCGTTTGAAGCCTCAACTGAAACATTGAGCCCTTCAATATTCTCATTCCAAAGATTTGAGATAGCAGCTCCAATTGGATAGATTGCTCCTGTGGTGGATGCTGTAGGAAATTTTAGATATGTGGTTTCACCTTGCTCGTTGCTGCACCCAGAAATGATAGCTACGGTAAGTGCAATCATCAATGCTATTGATAATATTTTTTTCATTATGGTCTCCTCTCTAAAACTTGTATATATTCTAGGCATTAATATTTTTTGCCTTGTCGCCTTTGTTTTTCTGTAGCTGATATATGGTAAGAACTATCCCAATTCCAACTCCCACTGCATCTGTTCCTCCAGCAGGATGTATTAAAAGAAGCCCTATAAGTATTGATAATATTCTTTCGACCATTCCACTCTTTCTAATATACCATCCTTGCGTTCCCGATGCCAGGAAGTAAATTCCAATTACTGCACCTGCTATGGCAATGGTCGTAGCACCTATTCCAGTGCCCTCGGGAGCTGCTCCCAGAAGTAGTATCGGGTTAATCAGGAAAAAGAATGGAAGCAAAAATCCTGACAAGCCAACCAAAACCGCCTGTGTCGCAGTTTTTCTAAAGTCCGAATCGGCTATTCCCGATGCAACATAGACTGACATTGCAACAGGTGGTGTTATATTTGAAAGTGATGCATATATAAGGCAGAAAAGATGGGCCGCTATTGGAATTGCTCCAACCTCTACCATCACCGGTACCGCCACTGCCGTTACTATTACATAGGCGGCTATTCCCGGTACTCCCATACCAAGAATTATACTCATAAGAGCCACCATTACTCCAGCCTTTAGAAGCTCCCCAGGTCCAACTACTTTAAGCATAAGGTATCCAAACTTTAGACCCAGTCCCGTCAGTGATACTGTTCCCACGATAATACCTATTATAACACAGCTAACACCTACACTGATAACTCCCTTTACTCCATCTTCACACGCCTCTACTATTGTCTTTATTCCCATTCTGGTGTGCCTTCTCAACCAGCTTGATGCTATTACAACAAATATTGAAATTACACAGGCATAAAGCGGAGTATAGCCTATTACCATAAGTCCCAGAAGGGAAATCAGTGGCGCAACAAGATGTCCTTCTGTTTTAAGTACTTTGAGTGCATCTGGAATATTCTCTCTGTCCAGTCCCTTAAGACCAAGTCGTTTTGCTTCAAAGTGAACAGCCATAAGGAGACCAAAGTAATACAAAACAGCAGGCACTGAAGCCGCCAAGGCTACTACTGCATATGATACACCTATGTACTCTGCCATTAGAAAGGCTACAGCTCCCATAACCGGGGGAAGAAATTGTCCTCCTGTAGAAGCGGCTGCCTCAACTCCAGCTGCAAATTCCTTCTTGTATCCGCTTTCCTTCATCATGGGGATGGTAATAATCCCTGTTGTCGCAACATTTGCTACAGCAGATCCATTTATCATTCCCAGAAAACCTGATACAACCACGGAAACCTTGGCTGGTCCTCCGGCTGTTCTCCCTACAAGTGACAGGGAAATATTGTTTACCAGTCTGCTGAATCCACTTAGGTTTAAAAATGCCCCGAAAAGTATAAATATGAAGATATATGTTGCTGCCACACCGATACCACTTCCAAATATGCCCTGGCTACCCCAAAACATATGGCCAATGATTCTTGAAACTGAAAATCCGCCATGCCCCAATTGTCCCGGAATCATCCTTCCAACAAAATTGTACAGAAGAAATATCAGAGAAAACCATACAAGTCCACCGGATGCTCGTCTTGCAGCGAGAAAAACCAATACTATTGCAAGGAATCCAACGAGGTTTTCAAAGTCTGTTACAAAACCACCGGTCATGGCTATTCTATTATAGTTTACTACAAAGTACCCGAACACCAATATATTGAGTCCGATCAGAATATAATCAAGTAGTGTTGGACTGGTCCTATCCCTGTTTTCATTTTTCCATGCAGGATAAAGAAGAAATGCAAACAAGAGCAACACTGATGCGTGTATTGCCCTGAATGATATTGCCTCCATGGTTCCGATTGTTGTGAAGTAGAGCTGGAAAATCACCCAAAGTACTGACAAGACCGTTATGATCCTTGCCCATGGTCCTTTGTAGGTTCGTATTCTGCTCCTTCTGTCCACATCTTCTACTATGTGGTGGACTTCCTTTTCCAGCCTTTCAATCTCCTCATGGGTCAAATGTGAAATTGATTCAAGATCACTGTAATTCTTGCTCATTTTCAGCACCTTCTCGTCCTTTGATACATTCTTAATTCTATTTCACTATAGAGATTAAATCAATCGAAAATTTTAGTCTATAAACTCATTAAACGAAAAGACTACTGTTATTATTCAACAGTAGCCTTCATCATTACATGTCTGATTTTAATACTCCAGCAATTGCAAAGTTCTCGTCTTCCATTTCTCTGATTATAATTCTTACGGCATCCCTTTTGCAATCGACTGTTTCTACAAGTGCATCTGTCACCTTTTCTACCATCGCTCTCTTTTGCTCAACAGTTCTTCCTTTAAGCATTTCAACTTGTAGTATTGGCATCTGTATTCCTCCTTGATATTTTTTAGTAGTTCCCTATGGACACTGTATTACTCCCTGTGCCCAGAGACATCCTCCACATGCAGGAAATGTATTTGACAGACAATCCTTATCATTGCTGTCTACATCTTCGCAACCTCCGCAAAGAACACACGGTGAGAAATCAAAGTCATAGACCGTTTGTCTGAAATCCCTGAAATCCTCCTGTTCCCATATTTCTATTAGTGATTTATCCTTGATATTGCCAAAGGTGTGCTCTTTCATTAACCTTTTATTTCCATTCAAAAAGGTTGTGTAGGAGTGAAGTAGTCCCATACATGGCGATACTTCTCCATCCCACCTTACAAATACAATACCTTCGTTTACAAATCTGCAGTAGTCGTTGTATTCGTTGAAAGCCTCTCCAAGCAGTTTTGTCTTCATCATTGAGGAATATATATCGTATAGTCCTTCCTTTGTGTACTTATTGTAGTCGATTCTAGGAAGGCTTATCTCAGGAATCATTACTTCCTTGGTTCCTTTTCTAATAACATCCTGGCTTCTGTATGCCAGTGGTTTGAAAAGAGTCTTTTTACAGAGCATCTTCTCTTCCATTTCCTGATCGTATGGTATTACGTTGCTGACCGAGATCTTCTCAGCCCAAACCTTGGATGCAAAGCTTTTCAAGCTTGAAAGGTCCTCTGCATTGTCCTTTGTAACTACAAAGGCTATACCCAGTGTAAGCTTTTTATTTTTGCCTCTGTTAAGCCTTTTCAAGGTCATCAGGTTATCATAGACATGAGCAAAATCAGCACCTTCACGGATTTCATTGAACTTGTTCATATCCATGCTATCAACAGATACCCAGACATTTTTCAGTCCCGAGTCCATAAGTTTTTTTATGTTCTCCTCGGTGAGATTGGTTCCATTAGTTGTGATTTCAGTCTTTATTCCCAAATCGCTGATGCTTTTGATCATATGGTAGATATCGGGATGATGTGTCGGCTCACCAAAACCACCAAACATAACTGAATCAATGGTCTTGATTTCCTTTATGTCTTCGACAAGCTTGTCAAATTCTTCCCTCTCCATAAATCCCAGCGTCTCAGTCCATGTCTTTCTTATGCATGTGACGCAGTTAAGATTGCATGCATCTGTTGGTTCTATGTATAATCTCTGAACTGAGTGTATTGACGGAGCCAATATCAGCTTTCCATTTTCCTCGTAAAAGATATATTCCCCGTGTCGCCCCTGATGCTCATTTTCTAAGGCATCCTTGGGTATCTTAAGGGATCCGTCCTTATTCTTTTCAATAAACAGATGATTCTTCATTTTTATCACCTTTCTAAATAGGCATGGCTACTTGTACAAATATTATTATCAAAGTTAAGGTAACTGCACTTAATACTGTTGAAGTCAATACAGCCTGGGATGCAAACTCCGGTCTGTTGTCAAACTCAATTGCCATAAGTGCAACATTTACTGCAGTTGGTGCCCCCATTGCTATTACAATTACCTGAGCTACAATTCCTTCAATTCCCATTACTGTAACTACTGCAAAGGCAATTGAAGGAGCTAGCAGAAGTCTAATGATATTTGAAAGGTAAATCCTCATATTTCCAAAACTGAAATTGGTTTCTCTTAGCTGGGCACCAAGTGTTAGCAAAGCCACTCCAGTATAAGTTGTTGTCAAGAGGCTTATTGACTGCCAAATGGGATCCCAGATTGTCATATTGAGCCTCTTAAATATTATACCTGTAATCATTACATAAATAAAGGGCATCTTGAATATACTGCTTATTGCTCTTCTCAAATTTCCACTGCTGTTTCCAACTGTGAACATTCCTATTGTAAAAAAAGCAATGTTATGTACTATAATAATAATAGCCTGGATTGAAACTGCAATTGGGTTTGTATAGAGCAGATTCATCAATGGAAGACTTAAGTTGGCAGCGTTATAGAAGGTATTTGAGTTGATAAATACACTTGTATCCTCAGATGAGTAGCCTCTTAGCCTGGCAATAACAAATGATAGCACGTAGATTACAGTCATGACAAAGGCAATTGACAAGGTCACTGAAGTCAGGATTTCCCCGCTTAACTCGCTTTCATAAACCTTTACGAATAATAGCGCGGGTAGCAGAAGATAAAGCTGAATCTTGACAAGACTTCGCACATCTATTGGAAATCTTGACCTAAATGCATAGCCTGCAAAAATAGTTATAAATATTGGAAATATTATATTGAAAAATGTATATAAGAAAATATCCATATGTCCACTCCATCTATGTATTCAGGGAACAGCCTGGCTGCTCCCTTTTCATTATTTTGGCAAAACGATTCTTTCTTTGCTAATATCTGAAATGCTGCTGCATCCAGTCATAAGCATGGTATCCTTAAGCTCAGCAATAAGTTTTTCAGCATGGAGCTGAACACCCTCTGCTCCACCTCCGATTGCCATAATTGTAAATGTTCTTCCTATAAGGACGGCGTCTGCACCAAGGGCAATGGCTTTGAATACATCCGCTCCTGTACGGATCCCACCATCAACAAATATCTTGATCCTGTCACCTACGGCTTCCTTAATTTCAGGCAGTAGCTCTGTTGTGGCAGGAGTATTGTCAAGAACCCTTCCCCCATGGTTTGAAACCACAATTCCATATGCGCCGGAGTCTGCTGCTTTTTTTGCTCCTTCGGCCGACATTACGCCCTTTATGATAAATGGTAGCCTTGTACCATCAACGATTTCCTTGAGATCTTGAACTGACTTTGTAAAAACAGGTTTGCCTGATTTCGCCAGATGCACCAGACCTGCTGAATCAATGTCCATTGCCAAGGCTAAAACATCCAGTTCTTCAACAAGTTTTATCTTTTCCAGTACTTTGTCAACGGCCCATGGTTTAAGTGTTGGTATTCCCCATCCATGGACTTCCTTCAGGGGTACCAGTGGTTCATTGAAATATGTATCATTGGCGCCATCACCTGTAAATGCTGCTATACCAGCGTTTTTTGCGCCTACAAGCGTTCTTCTGTTATACTCGCCTTCAGCTATTCTACCACCGTAGTTTATGTCCATTCCACCTATGGGGGCTACAAAAATTGGTGCTGAAAACACTTTTCCGAATAAACTGATGGATGTATCCTGTCCTTCTCCCTTGTATATCAAATCCATTACTACTTTTACACGTTGCAAATAATCGTAGTTCCTTATAAAGCTGTTGCCGGTACCCTTGGCTCCAACACCAGGGACCCAACCTCTGCAGGCCACTCCGTTGCATTCCTTGCACACCAAACACAGCGGTGAGAGAATCTCTTTTGCCTTTTCTCTGATTTCATTATAATCCATAGTCATCCTCCTTCTTTTGATTCTACTAGTTCCTATTATAACATTAGAGCATTAAATATAAAGCACAAATAACTTTCTATCGATATATGCTTAAAAACTCACATTATCTATTGTAGCTTATAGACATCTGTGAGTTTTTAAATAATAGATTATGGAAATAAACTAAAGTCTATCTGAACTCGTCAAATAGTTTCTGGAAGTCTTCAACACTATCTTTTACATGATAAACGTGTTTGTTCTCGGGAAAGTTTCCGCTATCCACATCCTCAATAAATTCCTTGAATGCAGTGACTACTATTTCCGCAAGATTTGTATATTTCTTGGCGAATTTGGGCGTGAAGTTTTGGAACATACCCAACAGGTCTCCACATACAAGAACTTGCCCATCGCATGGTGCTCCTGCACCGATTCCATAAACGGGTATTGCCAAAGTGTTCGCAATAAATTCAGTCAACTCTGGTGGGATTCCTTCCAATAATACTGCCAGGGCTCCTGCTTCCTCTACTGCCAAAGCATCCTTAATAATATCTCTGGCACTGTCCACATGTAATCCTTGCGCCTTGAATCCTCCCATTTGCCCAGAACTCTGAGGTGTCAATCCAATATGTCCAAAAACTATAATTCCTGCATCTGAAATCGCCTTTATCTTACTTGCAACTCTGACCCCACCTTCCAGCTTTATTGCATCACAATTTGCTTCCTTCAGGAATCTTACTGCATTCTTTACCGCATCATCGTCGTTGACCTGGTATGATCCAAAAGGCATATCTCCAATAACAAATGTATTCGGAGCTCCCCTTCTTACTATTTGAGAGTGGTAGATACATTGATCCATGGTCACTGGCACAGTACCATCAAGACCTTGAACTATCATCCCCAGTGAGTCCCCAACTAGAATCATGTCCATCCCGGCTTGTTCTGCAAATGATGCCACGGGAAAGTCGTATGCCGTTACCCATTTTGCTTTCTCTCCATTGTTTTTCATCTTGTGTAAATCTAAAATACTTTTCTTCTTTGACATTTTATCACGCCTCCTTGTAATTTCCATATTTGCAGTTACAGGCCATCATTACAATTCTCTTTATTTCATCTTAATCAAGATAAGTCTAAAAGTCCAGTTCATCTGCAAGCTAGTCAATAATAATTCTGTAATGAAACTGTAACTTGAAAAATGAACATTTTCCCTTAAAAAGGGTATAATTAAATAGTTGATACTTATTCTTCAATTCCGGAAATAATGTGCGAATAGGAAGGAATTACTGGTATTGACCTGGAGCTAAAAGGAGATCTTAATCTTAAGGTTAATGTCCATGGAAGAGATTAGCTGCTATGGCATATAACTCTTTAAATGTGCGGTATAAGGTATCATAACATCAAAAAAAGTAGTTTGATTCAATTTTTTATTGACAAACTTTTTTGCAAAAGGAGGATATTGGATGGAAAAAGAATCATATATTTCTAATTTAAAATTTCCATTATTGATTTTATTAGTCTCAATTTCACTAATTTTTAGTATCAATTCCAAAGCATCAGCATCCAGTTTCAATGAATATTATCAAAAGGTCAATGATCATGTTGCCTATATACAGACAAACAACAGCTTACCTGACAAGGGAAGCTTCTTCTTGAGAAGGATTGTATCAAAGACAGACTATGCTTACTGGACAAGTTTTAGAATTCCAGGTGATTCAGGAACCTTAAGGTACTTTGACAGTGAAAACAATCTTGTACAATTGCCCTTGGTTGATGGTACTCTTCCACAGGGGAGGATCCTTTTTTTATCGACAGATAGATACAATTATATAATCGGTCAGCCTTACACATACAGGGACCTTGGAACTGGTACAAAAGAAGCACTTTCAAGTCAACCCATACATTTAAGGAAGGATGGGGATGGCTGGGTTGCTACATTCCGTTATAACTTAAGCTCAGGAGTTCACGGGATACTTTGGGGAGCCGGGTCAAGTAGTGAGCTTATTGATTTCAACGACGAAGATCAGCTAAGAATGTGGTCAACCTATGACCTGGATAGGAATGCGCGATTGCTTTATGATGGCTACCATTACAAAAGCCCTTCAACATACTATCCTTCAACTCCAAATTCCTACTGGAGGATTCCAAGTGATTACTTAACCAACTCTCTTGTAGGAAGTGGTGGAAGTCTTGCTTCGGAAATAATCGGACGGTCACTACTTATGGTAGCACAAAAAAATATAAATAATGAGGGATTTCTTCCAACTCTTCCACGGAGCAACTGGCTATTTGGTGATTATGGTATAGATGGTGGATTCTTTGATACGAGATTCAATGGAGATACAATTGAAACAAACATAATCGCTTACAGAAAATTTGGGGATGAGGTCTTTAGGAATTATGCAACAAGACTTGCTGATTATTATATGGAGCATGGGAAAAACAAACATTTTCTGGTCAGTGATCCAAACATTGGAGAAGGTTGGCTTGTTGAAGACTACTCTCATCCTTTGGGAAGAAAAAATCATATGTCACTGAATCATCAGCTTCAGGCGATTCATTCATTCCTGTTGCTGTATGAAACAGAAAGAAAACCAGAATATCTGGATTTTGCGCAGAAGATGCTTAATGGGGTTAAGATAACCAGAGACAGGTGGATTAAGCCTGATGGAAACCTTGAATATGCTTATATGCCAGATGGCACAATGGGTCTTATAGATTACGATTACCTGACCTACAATGATCTTCTAAATGTCCAGCAAAGTCTAATTAGAATCAAGGGAGAGCGTGACAGAGACCTTGATATTCTGATTGAATCCAAAAGATTGTGGATGGACAGAAACAATGTTTCAGGCTATAGAAAAACTTCAGAAACAATAAATCCCAGCTGACTCAGCTGGGATAATTCTTTGTTTGATTTGGGACAAAAAGGTCCGTCCCTTGCGTCTCATTTCTTTGAGATTGTAATCAGAGAGAATTGTACCGGATTCATAACTCTTATGGGAAGTACACTGTTGCCGATTCCACTGTCAATATAGAGCATTGTTCCTTCTGGCAACTCCATAAGTCCCTTGTCGTAGTGCGGAAACAATCCCTGACCGGGTGAGACTAATCCTCCAATCAGTGGCAGTCTTATCTGTCCTCCGTGGGTATGGCCTGAAAGAATCAGATCCACATCACCATCTGCATACCAGGATGCTTTAACCGGTGAGTGAGAAAGTAGAATATTCAGTTTATCCCTATCGGCACTGGATAGCATCTCTTGATAATCATGATCCTCAACATAAAACTCTGCGCCATATATTCCAATTGGATTTTCGTCCACTACTATTTCATGTGAACTGTTCTTAAGAATAATCACATTTCTGTCTTCAAGCTCCTTAAGAAGCTCTTTTCTATGTCTGTTTGCAATTTCGTGATTTCCTTCTACAAAGTATACAGGTACTCCCATGGAACGGAGTGAATCCATAAGTTTTAGCGCTACGGTTAGGTCTTCTGTCTTATGGTCTACCAGGTCTCCTGTAAAGGCTATCATATGAGGATTGAATTCCTCAATTTGATCTTTTAGTTTACTTATATCTATTCTTTGGTTTGAATGAGAATCAGTCACCTGAGCAATTCTGATATCTTTTTGAACCTTGTCTGACTGAATAAAAACCCTTTGTGTTCTGAAATCAGTTATCTGATTTCTATTGTATAAAAACAGCCCGATTGCAATAATTGCAATCGTCGGAAGTATTGTATTTATTTTCATACGCTCGCTTGCCTCCTTAGGATCTTGCTTTATCTCTTGATGGTAAGGTTTATTGTAGTATAGCCAGCCTCAAAAAAAGCAAAAATAACCGTCCCTACTGCATTCAAAAGCCCCTACACGACATCTCATCTTCTGAGGGTAGCTTCAATCCTCTTGGGCTTAAGGAATAGTTCGATTGCTGAGTCTATTGATGGCACAAGAATATCTGCAGCCTGCATCAGACCGGCATATGCGCCTTCCATTCCAATTACCGCAATCCCAATATTTGCATTTTTAAGCATGGAAAGGTCATTTCTACCGTTTCCTATTGCTGCAGTTTTTTCAGCTCCAAGTCTATTTACAATTTCTAGTTTGCTTTCCTCTGCGTTCCCTTTATCAAATATATTTACTTCAATCGGTAACCCTTCACATTCCTTTGTAACGGTTCCCAAGGTGTCTGCAGTAAGTACAGTTATATTGAAACCAGCCTTATGGAGCAAGCTCAAACCTTCCCTTGTCCTGATAGACATTTTTCCATCCAGGGCAAGGGTACCGTTATAATCAAATACCAGATTCTCTATTTCAAATGGCTCATCGTAGCCTTGAATTTGTAGCTTTATCATCATATCCCACCTTTGCTTGTTGATATTATGGGACAAAAAGGACCGTCCCTGGCGTCCCGGATTCTCACTTTATAGAATTATTATAACACATTGCAAAAAGGAAAAATGCTCCGACTGCTTTTATAATAAAGCATCCGGAGCATTTTATATGGTGCGGGAAAGAGGACTTGAACCCCCACGTCAATGACACTAGATCCTAAGTCTAGCGCGTCTGCCAATTCCGCCATTCCCGCAAGTGGTGACCCATCCGCGACTCGAACGCGGGACACCCTGATTAAAAGTCAGGTGCTCTGCCAACTGAGCTAATGGGTCAAAAAATAAAATGGGGTGGATAATGGGATTCGAACCCACGACCTCCAGAGCCACAATCTGGCGCCCTAACCAACTAGGCCATACCCACCACGTTTTTTCTTGGAGCGGGTGAAGGGAATCGAACCCTCGCAGCTGGCTTGGGAAGCCAGTGCTCTACCACTGAGCTACACCCGCAGCAACACTTAATGCACTGCTGAAGACACTCAAATTTTCTCCGCACTCCGTTAGCGGATTAACCGCTGACTTATATGATTATAACAGGTTGAAAATACCATGTCAATAATTTAGTTTAAGATTCCTGGATTTTTTCAGCTCCTAAAAATGAAAGCTGTTCCATGCTCTTGTCCATAAGATTACTGATTGAAACACCTAAAAGTCGTAGGCTCTTGTCCCACTCCATTTCACCAAAAAGCATACTGGCCAATTTGAATATTTCATCTCCATCTGATATATAGTGATTAAATGTCCTGCTTCGGGTGTGGCTTTGAAAGTCTTCATCCTTGATCTTTACCGTAAGTGTCCTTCCGTGTATGTTTCTACTTTCCAGGTCCTTTTCAAGTTCAATTGAATATTCTTTCAGCCTTTCAATAAGAAGCTTCTTGTCTCTTGTCTCTCGAAAGGTCCTTTCAACTCCCATGGATTTTCTCTCCCTGGTTGTTGTTATTGTCCTTCTATCCACGCCTCTGATCCTATCGTATATTTCCCTTCCACCTCTTCCAAACATATCCACCAGAAAATCCTCTGGTAGCTGGTAAAGCTGTTCCACTGTGTATATTCCAATATCATTAAGCCGCTTTCTGGACTTGCTCCCAATCCCGTATACCTTGCTGACCTGTAAAGGGAATAATATTTGTGGCATCATATCCTCAGTTATCTTCATAAATCCGTCAGGCTTGTTCCAGTCCGATGCCAGTTTTGCAAGAAATTTGTTAAAAGACACTCCAATTGAAAGGGTCAGTTCTGTCTCCTTCATCACCCTGCTCTTGATCAACTCAGTTATCTCTTCTGGACTCTTGTCCATTCCTGATATATCCATGTAGGCTTCATCGATTGAGAGGGGTTCTATTCTGTCTGTAATTCCTCTGAGTATTTGAAATACCTGACGTGATACTTCCTGGTATCTCGACATTCTACCAGGAACATAGATACCATGAGGGCATCTTTCCTTTGCCATAAAAATAGGCATGGCTGAATGTATACCGTACTTTCTAGCTTCATAATTACAGGTGGTTACAATGCCTCTGTTGCTTCTACCACCTACTATAACGGGGTGTCCCTTAAGATAGGGATTATCCCTTTCCTCAACTGCTGCAAAAAACGCATCCATATCCAGATGCAGAAAGTCCAGTGATGTTGCCATTTATCTCTCTCCTACCCGATTTTCTTGATTTCTCCTGTTATCATTTGGCCGATGTGCAGTATTCCATATGTCCCTTGTGTAAATCCACCTCTTGGAAAAGACGGGCTACCTGGATTCAGCATAAACAAGTCTTCTTCCCTGTGTACTCCAGGCATATGAGTATGTCCAAAGAGTACTGCATCAGCCTTGTTTTCAAGTGCATGGTAATAAAGCCTCTGTAATCCATTCTTGACACCTTGCTTGTGTCCATGGATAAGAAGAATCTTCTTTCCACCAAGTTTAACAATCATTTCTTTTTTGTAGTATGTTGACCAGTCGCCATTTCCACCGATTATATGGGATGGGATCTTGAGTTCTTTCTTGATTTTTTCCCCGTCTTCAACAAAATCTCCAAGGAAAAAAAAGGCATCTGCATCCTTTTCCTTCTTCAATGCCTGAATAATCGGTTGAGTGACGTGATGTGTGTCAGAAACTACGATTACCTTAATGCTACTCACTTAATATCTCCTCCAGTTTTTCTCTCAAGGCATCGATTGCCCTGCTTCGATGGCTGATTGAATTCTTGACACTGGATGGCAGCTGAGCGAAGGTTCTTGAATAGCCATCCGGTACAAACAATGGGTCGTATCCAAATCCATTCTCTCCCATTGGGCTTTGCAAGATTTTTCCCTTGCATTCACCTTCAACTGTATACTCCTGATTGTCTTCTGTTATTAGTGCAATTACAGTCTTGAATGATGCTTTTCTGTCTTTTCCCTCCAGATTTTTTAGCAATGTCTCGTTGTTAAGAGCATCATTTCCATCTTCTCCTCCATATCTGGAGGAATAGACTCCAGGAGCTCCACCTAAAGAATCCACAAACAGTCCTGAATCATCTGCCATAACCATTGCATCCACAAGCACTGACAGTTCCCTTGCTTTTTTTAGACTGTTGTATTGGAGTGTATCTCCATCCTCTACGACACTAAGGTCTTCGATTCCTGCCTCTTGTTTTGTGAGAATCTCTAGTGGAAGATCCTTTAGAATCTCCCTTAATTCCTTTGCCTTGTTTTTATTGTCTGTTGAAAGTATCAGTTTTCTCATATCATTCCCTCACTAAATCAGATCCGTAATCGGTCCAAGAATTTCTTTTTGCAGTTCAATCAATTCACTTGTACCCTTTTCAGCCAAATCAAGCAGCTGATCCAGCTCTTTCCTTGAGAAGGTTGAATTCTCACCTGTCCCCTGTACCTCAACATACTTACCGCCATCTCCCATTACAACATTCATATCCACCATGGCAATATGGTCTTCCTGATAGCACAGGTCAAGAATTGGTCCCTCTGCACCTACTCCAACACTTATTGCTGACAGATATCCTGTTATTGGGAACTCCTTCAGTTCTCCCTGCTTGTATGACTTGTGCAATGCATCGACAAGCGCAATATAGGCACCTGTAATGGAGGCTGTTCTTGTTCCTCCATCAGCTTGTATTACGTCACAGTCTATCCAGACGGTTTTTTCACCAAGCTTTTTCAAATCCACAACTGATCTTAATGATCTTCCAATCAGTCTTTGAATTTCCGTATTTCTGCCATCAATTCTTCCCTTGGTAGAGTCCCTCATTTTCCTTGTTATAGTACTTCCCGGCAGCATCGAATACTCTGCTGTAACCCATCCTGTCCCAGTATTTTTCAAAAAGTGAGGAACCTTGTCCTCAACCATTGCAGTACATATTACTTTTGTATCTCCCATCTGTATAAGTACTGACCCGTATGGGTGCAATAAATAATCCCTTTCTATTTTTACAGATCTCATCTCATCGCTTTTCCTATTGTCTATTCTCATCCAAACAACTCCTCGTTTTAATTATATCTTCATTCTATCAGACATTGGATCTTATTCATATATTCAGGAAACAAAAAACCCCTTTTGCAAGGGGGAATATCATTTTTTCTTTCTTATAAAGTATCCACCACGTATTGGACTGATACTGTTTACTGTTATAAATGCATTCGCATCGATACTGTCCACAATCCTCTTTAATCTTGGAAGATCTTTTCTGTTAAGAGCAACTGTTAGCATCTCTCTTGGTCCTTCTATTCCCTGGCCCTCATAGCTCGTAACTCCAAATTTCTCACTTCTTAGTGTATCAATCAGTATATCGTTATTGGCAGTCTTTAATATTATTTGAGCTGATAGATTTCCAAGGGCAATCTTGTTTTCAATCATAATACCCACATAATTACCCGCCGCAAACCCAAGACAGTATGACAGAAGATTATAGGGATTATCAAGTGAATTTACGACCTTGCCCAGTACCATAACATAAATTCCCACCTCGAAAAATCCAAGAAGTGCGGCTTGAAACTTTCTTCCCTGCATCACCATCAGTGTCCTGACTGTAGCCATGGACATATCCAGCATCCTGGCAAAGAATATCAGGAAGTATCCAAAAATCATTTCCATTAAAAAATTCCCCTTTCAAACATATACAAGGGAAGGCTTAGCCCTCCCCTTTTATTAATACTCTTTAAAATATTGCTCTACTGCGTTTATAATTCCATCAACCACTTGGTTCTGGTAACGATCAGATAATACAAGTGTAAGCTCTTCTGGGTTTGTCATATATCCGGTTTCAACCAGTACTGCTGGCATCTCGGTCTCCCTAAGGACTACAAGCTCCGGTCTTTTGATTATTCCCCTTCCAGTTCTTCCAGTCTGATCAAGAATTCCATTGTAAATGAATTCAGCAAATGGGAACTGGTCATACATTTTCTTGTCACTTTCATATGCAGGACAATATAATATTTCAAGACCGTTTATTGAACTGCTCATTGTTGCATTTGCATGAAGACTTATAAATAAATCTGCATTGTTTTCATTTGCAATTCTTGGTCTACTGTAGAGGTCAATAAAAACATCTGTATCTCTTGTCATAATGACATTGTATCCCCTGGCAAGCAGTGCGTCTCTTAACTTAAAGGATGTTTGAAGGTTTATATCCTTCTCATTAATGTTTCCCTTGACTGCACCTGGGTCTTTGCCACCATGACCTGCATCTACTACTATGGTTGTATTCTGAGGCAAGACTACCTCGTTTCTGATTGCCTGCAATCTGATTACCTGTTCTTCAGGTCTTGAGAGGACGCTATAAACTACTCCTCTTCTGAATCGGATTATAATTTTCGTTTCGTTTCTTCCTCTTTCAACAGATACATCTCTCACCAGCTGGTCTCCAATTTGGAATGTACCATCAGGAAGGTCTGTGGCTGTAACTGGCAATGTTATTTCAATTTCTTTTCTAAGTTCATCGTAATCAATGTCATATTGTGTAGGGAAAAGGTTTCTAAATTCAAAGACACTCTCGGTTCCTCTGTTTTCATATTGGAATGCATCCCATGCATTTTCCTCAGGGAGAATAACGAGTCTGCCTCTTTCAGGCATAACAATAATTCCTGGGTCTCTGGTGCCTTCCATTACATCAAGAACCACCCTGACTACATCCTTGTCAGGCCCATATGTTTTGTTGCTATCAAACTGGGATGCCCTTACTCCCTTAATAAAGTTTAATCTATAATCATATTCCTGGTAAAGCTCTCCAATTATTTTCGTATCCATTATATCTATAACAAGTCTTGTTGGATCGCTAATCTTCATAACATGATAATCTTGACTTTCAACACCGTAAACAACTATTGCCTGCTTGCCATTTACTATTTCCTGTCTTATCATCTTTGGACCAGTATACTCATCTTCATCATCATCTTCATCTTCTTCAGGGTCTTCTCCCCTGACTGGTTCTTCAGGTTTTTCCAGTTGGTCATCCTGGAAAAGCACATAAGCTTCGCCATCTTCCTGAACAATTCTGAAATCTTCCTCTTTATTCAATGTCATAACTATTCTCGTAGTATATGGGCTGATTGTAAACTGTGAATACTGAAGTCTCGATATAAGCTCATCATCCACAATTACATCTCCCGGTCTTGCCTTGCTTCCATCAACATCAAGGATTGTATTTTCAACATCCAAAACAAGCTTGTTTGATGCAGGAAGGAACATGGTCTTGTATTTCAATTCTCCGTCAGTCTGGATTCTAATTCTGTAGTTTCCATTCCATCCTTCTTCAGCATGGATTCCTGAGATTGTTCTCTCATCTCCTGTTTCCTGAGTTTTTGGTGTATTTATCATGGCAGTGTAGCTGCTTGCATCCCAGCCTACCTCATAACCCATTATTTCTGATACAAATCTTACTGGTACCATTGTCTTGGCTTCATTCAAAGATGTGTAGGTAACAAGTTTCGGTATTGAATTCTCTTCAAGCGTCATTGCATTTCCGTTGACAAGAACAACATTGCTGTCTATTGTAAGATCCAATTGGCTTCCCTTATGGGTTACAGTAGCAGTTCTTGTTGCAGCATTCCAACCTACATCCGCTCCAAAACTCTCAGCAACAAATCTTATGGGCACAAGGGTCCTGTCTCCCATTATAAATGATGAAAACTCTGAATTTGTAGACTTTCCATCCATTACAACTGCCACCCTTGGCACTGCCATGGCGCTTCCATTTACGTTTATATCTACGCTGTTTCCAAATGATACTGAAAACAGGGTTATAAAAAGCAATATTATTGATGTCAAAATTATCCGTCTCATAAGTATCTCCTCCGCTTTAGAAAAACATAACTCTACCTAGGTTATTTATATCATTTTAAAGGTCTTCATACAATATCGAAGGGTACAATGTAACCATAATGTAATATGACGGACTATATTTCCAAAGCCCTGTAAAGTTCATCTGTTCCAGGTGATTTTATCTCCTTCCTGTCACCGTTTTTCACACTGAAAATCCCAGCTTCCGTAACCTCTGCTATAAGGGTTGAAGGAACGCCAAGTCCATCAAGTCCCTGGATAAGATTATCTGCACTTTCATCCGGTACAACCATTATCATGCTTCCACTGGATATCAATTTTCTTACGTCCACACCCAGATGATCACAAATTCTCTTTGTAATATCTTGAACTGGCAGCTGATCTTCAAACAAGTCTATACCTTTTCCAATTGCTTTTCCAGTCTCCCAGATTGCTCCGTAGATTCCACCTTCTGTTATATCGTGCATATATTTTACTCCATGTTTCTTAGCAAAGATACCTTCCTTTACTACGCTTAGGTGTCTTCCAAGATCTATTGCTTCCTGGATTTCATCCTGGCTGAACTTATCCCCTAGTTTGCCTCTTAGTTCACTTGCTAGGATGTGCGTACCCTCCAGGCCTATCCATTTTGAAATAACCACCTTGTCTCCTAACTTTATGGACTCATATGTGTAAAGATGTTCTCTTTTCATTCTGGCAATTACAGTTGTGCTTAAGACCATCCTTGTAACGGCGTCTGTTATTTCCGTGTGCCCACCTATTATTTCAACATTTACCTCAGCCGCTGCCTCTCCTGCTTCCTTCATAACCTCTTCAAGTTCCTTTTCCCCTGTCCCATCTGGGCACAAGATGGTCAACAGCAGGGCCACAGGCTCCGCCCCCTTGGTTGCAGCATCATTGCAGGATACATGCACAGCCAAAGCCCCAAGTGCCTTTGTAGCGCCTGTTATGGGGTCTGTACTGACTACACAAAGGTCTCCCCCAAGGTCCATTACACCCGTATCTTCACCAATGCTTGCCCTGACAAGTACTTCGTCACGCTGTAAAGATATATTGTTAAACACTATTTTTTCAAGTAATTCATTAGGTACTTTACCTATCTCCAACCCGCTCGCCTCCTTAATGATATGGTAACAGATAAGTGGCAAAATTAAAAGCCCTGACTGGTGTCAGGGCAATGTTTCTACGAATTAAACACATCTTCGTTCAAACCGCCTTCAGATTTTGCAATAATGGTGGTACATACGGCATCACCTGTTACATTTATTGCGGTTCTGGCCATATCGACAAGTCTGTCGATTCCCATGATCAATCCAATTCCTTCAAGGGGCAGTCCCACTGATTGGAGAACCATTGTCAGCATTATTGCACCTGCTCCCGGGACTCCTGCAGTTCCAATCGATGCCAAGGTTGCTGTAAGGACAATTGTAAGCATCATTGCCAAGGTCATTTCAATCCCGTACACCTGTGCTACAAAAAGTGATGCAACACCCTGCATTATTGCTGTTCCATCCATATTGATCGTAGCTCCCAACGGTACTGTAAATGATGATATTTCCTTGGATACGCCCAAGTCTCTTTCAGTTATTTCCAAGGTTACTGGAATTGTAGCTCCTGAACTTGCAGTTGAAAAGGCAACTGACATTGCAGGAAGGAATTTTTTGTAGAAGGTTCTCAGACTTAATCCTGAAAATATCTTAAACATGGAACCATATACCACTGTAGCGTGAATCAATAAACCGATGTAGACCGTGCCAATGTACTTCATCAGAGGTATCATGGCAGAATATCCAACAGTTGAGAATGTTCTTGCAATCAAGCCGAATACACCTATTGGAGCAAATATCATTACAATTTCAACAAGCTTCATAATAAGGTCATTCAATCTTTCAAACAGGTTTGCAAGATATGCTCCCTTTTCTCCCAAAAGTGAAAGGCTTACTCCTGTCAACAATGCAAATACAATGATCTGAAGCATGCTGCCTGAAGCCATTGCACCTACTATGTTATTGGGAATCATCTCATAGAATGTCTGCACAAGGGGCACCTTGTCCCTCATGGTTACTTCAACAGCCTCTACAGCCCCCATGTCCAAGCCAATTCCGGGTTTAAGAAGTACACCTAGTGTAAGCGCTATTACAATTGCTATGGCTGTTGTTGTCAGATAGAATAGCACTGTCTTTGAACCAACTCTTCCAAGTTTTGTTACATCGCCCATATTTGCGGCTCCGTTAACCAAGGAAATAAATACCAGCGGCACAACAAGCATCATTATGGCACGGAGAAACACTTGTCCCAGAAACAGGAATAATCCGTCAACCAAAACTGTGTCCTTAAGAGTACCCGATGGCATGTTATAAACTAAAATACCTGTAATAATACCGATTACCAAAGCCATCAGAACCTTTGTTGTCAGTCCGTATTTGCCTTTTTTCATGACTCTTCCCCCTTTTCTTTTTATTACATATATTATAACGATACAGCGTCGTAAAGTCAAAGCATAAAATCGTCTATCTTTCCTTGATTTTTTCCATCAACAGTTTATTTACCAGCTGTGGATTAGCCTTTCCTTTTGTTGCTTTCATAATCTGCCCTACAAGGAATCCAACTGCCCTGTCCTTACCGTTCTTGAAATCTTCAACGGACTGAGGATTGCTATCCAGGGTCTCCACCACAATCTTTTCAAGCTCGCCTTCGTCTGAAATCTGTATCAAACCTTTTTCCTCAACAATTGCTCCAGGCGACTTTCCGGTTTCAAACATTTCCCTCAAGACTTTCTTTCCAGTGTTGTTGTTGATCTTGCCATCCTTTACAAGAATAATAAGCTCTGCAAGGTTAGTTGATGATATTGGCATTTCTTCAAAGTCCTTGTCTTCGTCTTTAAGTCTTCTTAAAACATCTCCCATCATCCAGTTTCCAAGTAGCTTTGCATCCTTGACATTTACAAGTGTTTCCTCGAAGAAATGTGCAAGTTCCTGAGATTGTGTAAGCACTCCGGCTTCGTAATCACTCAAATCGTACTCCTCAATAAATCTCATCTTTTTGGCATGTGGAAGTTCGGGTAGATTTTTCCGTATGCTTTCAAGCCACTCCCTGTCTATCTTGATTGGCGTTATATCCGCCTCGTTTGCGAATCTGTAGTCATCGGCAGTGTATTTTTTTCGCATAAGGATGGTTTCTCCTGCTACTTCATCCCATCTTCTGGTCTCCTTATCCGTGTTTTCTCCCTTTTCCATAAGCACTCTATGTCTTTTTTCCTCGTATTCAATTGCCTTTACTGCAGATCTGAAGGAGTTAAGGTTCTTGACTTCAGTTATATTGGTCTTTGTTCCCTCTTCATCGTCTACGACGTTAATATTGACGTCACATCTTAAAGAGCCTTCCTCCATCCTTACATCTGAAATTCCAATGTATTTAAGGGTATTTCTTAATTTCTCGAGGAAAAGCTTGGCTTCTTCAGCTGAGCTGACGTCTGGATTGGTTACAATTTCAACCAGTGGAACTCCACATCTGTTGAAATCCAACAGGGATGTACCATCCTCAGTGTGAAGCTGTTTTCCAGTATCTTCTTCTATATGGATTCGGTCCAGTGTGATCTTCTTTCGTCCGGACTCCAGCTCAATTTCAAGGTATCCACCTGAACACAAGGGATGGTCTGCCTGTGAGATCTGATATCCCTTCGTAAGGTCAGGGTAGAAGTAATTCTTTCTGTCCATCCTTATTGCATCTGCAATTTCGCTATCAAAGGCAATTCCCGCCCTGATTGCATATTCAACCGCCTGCTTGTCTATAACAGGCAATGCTCCTGGAAGTCCAAGGCATATGGGGCAAACTTGTGTATTGACATCTGCACCGTATTGGTTTTTACAATTGCAGAACATTTTCTTATCCGTGGAGAGCTCAACGTGAATCTCAAGACCTATCAATGTCTTCTTAGCCATTATCTCACCGCCCTTTCATAGCCTAAGCCTGCTTTAAGTATTGTGGAATCACCAAATCTCGGCCCTGTAATCTGGAATCCAACAGGTAGGTTATCTAAATCTCCCATTGGTATGGATATACCACAAAGACCTGCAAGATTAACTGGAACTGTATATAGGTCAGCCTTGTACATATCTACTGGTGAATTTATCATTGAATCCAGTTTAAATGGAAGCATTGGTGCAGTAAGGGAAAGAATTATGTCATGATCCTTAAATGCGTTTTCATAATCCTGTTTTATCAGAGTTCTTATTCTTAATGCCTTCTTATAGCTTTGAGCCTGATGACCTGCACTTAAGGCATAGTTTCCCATCATGATTCTTCTCTTTGTTTCTTCTCCAAATGCTTCCGTCCTCGAATTTGTGTACAATTCATCAAGTGTTTCATAATTCTCGGTTCTGTATCCAAAACGAATTCCATCAAATCTTGAAAGATTTGTACTCACCTCTGACGCCATGATTACATAATAGGTTTCCAATGCGTATTTCAGGGATGGTAGTGGTACGTATTCCACGATCGCTCCTGCATCCTCAAATACCTTTACTGTCTCCTTGAATCTTTCCTGTATCTTATCATCGCCTGTAATCCTCAAGTTCTTATACTGCTCAGGCAATGCAATCCTAAGTCCTTTCAAAGAATTTATGCCTTCTATCGAAATATCTCTATCGGCCTTCTTTGATGATGTAGCATCTAGTGGATCATAGCCTGTGACCGTTTGAAGCATCATATGAGCATCGCGGACATCTCTTCCGAAGACTCCAATCTGGTCAAGCGAGTTTGACATTGGAACCACACCATACCTTGATACCAAACCATAGGTAGGTTTCATTCCAACTATTCCACAGAAGCTGGCCGGCTGTCTTACAGACCCACCAGTATCAGAACCTAATGCCAAGGGCAGTTCGTTTCCTGCTACGGCTGCAGCCGAACCTCCGGATGATCCCCCTGGAACCCTTGTGAGGTCCTTCGGGTTTCTTGTAATGCCAAAGTATGAAGTCTCGGTTGAACCTCCCATGGCAAATTCGTCCATATTTGTTTTTCCAATAATTATACCATCTTCATCCACAATTTTTTTTACCACTGTTGCATCATATGGTGGATTGAAATTTTCAAGCATCCTGGATCCGCATGTGGTCCTCAGGTTCTTGGTCAGGATATTGTCCTTAAGTCCAACTGGGAGTCCTGCAATTATTCCTAGCTTTTCTCCATTTTGAAGTTTTTTATCAACTCTTTTTGCAGTTTCCAAGGCATTTTCTCTGTCCATAGTAATAAATGAGTTTAAGTCTTTTTCGACTTTGTCAATTCTATCCAGATGGGCACTTAAGATTTCTGTTGAGGATAGTTCCTTTTTCAGAAGTTTTTCTCTCATTTCCCATCCTTTTAAGCTGGTAATGTCCATAATATACCTCCCTATTCAACAACTTTTAGTATCTTGAAGTATCCGTACTGCGATTCAACTGTGTTTTCCAGAACCTCTTCCCTTGAAAGTGTCTGGCTTTCACCGTTTTCCTTCATGATTCCATCTTCGTCGTTGATGGTGAAGGTAGGTTCAACGTTTTCAGTGTCAACTTCCTTGATTTTCTCAAGAAAACCTATTACCTGATCAAATTTTTCAGTAAACTCATCCAGCTCTTCATCTGTAAACTTAAGCTTTGAGATACTTGAAATATGAACAACCTGGTCTCTGGTTATCATAGCATTCTCCTCCTCTTTAATTACTTCAATATATTTTTAAGCTCCTCTTCCCCAATAATTGGGATATCGAGCTCCTGTGCCTTTTTAAGCTTGCTTCCTGCCTCAGCTCCCACAATTACAAAATCAGTCTTTTTGCTTACAGAACCAGTTACTGTTCCGCCCATAAGCTGAACCCTTTCCTTTATTTCATTTCTTGTAAGGCCTTCAATTGTTCCGGTTATGACTACTGTCTTGTTTGTAAATATTGATTCTCCCTGAACTTCTACCGTTTCGTGATGAGGTTCTACCCCTTCTTTAAGAAGCTTGTCTATACCTTGCTGGATTCTGTCATCATGGAAGAATTCAACGATGGACTGGGCTACAATTTCTCCAATATCTGGTATCTGAATCAGTTCATCAATACTAGCATTCATGATATCCTGGAGAGATCCGTACCTGTCAGCCAAGTCCCTTGCTGTCTTTATTCCTACATTGGGAATTCCCAATGCGTATATAAATGAATGAAGGCTTACATCCTTGCTTTTTTCAAGTGCATCTATCAGGTTTTGTGTCTTCTTTTCCTTGAAGCCGTCCAATTCTATTATATCATTGTATTTCAGCTCGTAAATATCCGGGAGGTCCTTTATATCCAATTTTTCTACAAAAATCTCTGCTGTTTTTTCGCTGAAGCCTTCGATGTTCATTGCATCCCTGCTGGCAAAATGCTCCAACCTTGAAACCAGCTGTGGCTTGCAGGATAGTGAATTTGGGCAGAATATGTGAACTCCGTTTTGATACAGCTCACTTCCACATGCTGGACAGTGTGTGGGTTTTTCTATGTCTGAAACTGGTTCATCAGTTGGCATGCTGCCAAGGATTTCAGGTATTACATCATTTGATCGCCTTATCAGCACCCGTCCATTGAGTTTTACACCCTTTCGTTCAATGTCATCGTAATTGTTGAGCGTTGCTCTCTTTACAGTAACGCCGCCGATATCCACCGGGTCGAGTATTGCTGAAGGTGTAACCTTTGCAGTCCTTCCCACATTCCATTGTACTCCAATTACCCTTGTTGTGGTTTCCTCAGCTTCAAATTTGTATGCAATTGCCCATCTGGGAAATTTATTTGTATATCCAAGGATTTCCCTGCTCCTTAGATCATTAAGCTTTACTACCATTCCATCCGTAAGGACATCCAGACTTCTTCTTTCTTCCTGTTGTCTGTGAATTTCCTCCATCAGCCTGTCAACTGACTGAAAAACCTTGATATATGGAAAAACAGGCAGTCTGTTTTCCTTCAGAAAATCAATCATTTCCATATGGGTCGAGAAACTTTTACCTTCAATATATCCAGTGTTGTAAAAGAAGGCTGCAAGCTTTCTTTTTTCTGTTGTTCTCGGGTCAAGATTCCTTAAAGCTCCTGCTGCTGCATTTCTGGCATTCTTTAGTGGCTCATCAGCCGTCTCGTTATAGCTTTGTAGCACAGACAAGGGCATTAATCCTTCCCCTTGGATTTCAACCTTTCCCTTAAAGGGAATTCTCATCGGTATTGATCTTATTGTTTTAAGCTGGGGCAGAATTGCTTCTCCCTGTATTCCATTTCCTCTTGTTGCTCCCTGAATCAGGGTTCCGTCATCATAAGTGAGATTTACCGTAAGGCCATCAAATTTAAACTCCAGTACAAATTCAGGCTCCGGTAGACTGTCCTCATTATCACTATTGTATTCCCTGACAACTCTCTGGATTCTTTCAGCCCATGATCTTAGTTCCTCTTCACTTTGGCTTTTATCAAGGCTCCACAATCTTCCTCGATGTATATGCTTCTTAAATCCAGGCAGGACTTCTCCTCCAACCCGTCCAGTGGGAGAATAGTCATATTGGATGCCTAGTTCATCTTCTAGTTTAACCAGCTCGTCGTATAGTCTATCGTATTCCGCATCACTGATTTCCGGCTTATCCAAGGTATAGTAGCTGTAATTGTACCGGTCGATAAGCTGGATAAGCTCATCCAGTCTTTGTTTTTCAGCCATGCCAATCTCTCCTTTGATTAAATTATGGTCAATGGTGCCATTGACAGCATAAGGGTTTTTAAGCCTCCGCCGTCAAAGGCTATCCTTACCTTCTTGTCGTCATTGACCTCTTCAATGCTTACTATCATTCCATTGCCGAATTTTTCATGCTTCACTTTTGTTCCCACTGAAATCGGGACATCCGATGTCTTCTTCCTTATTGGCTTTGGAATGAAGTTGTCCTTGTTATACTCCATGGATCTTTTTACTTCCAGAGGATCCTTGGCTATTTCCTTCTTCTTTTCCTCCGACTTATCTATTTCAAGGGTATCACCCATCTCATCCAAAAAGCTTGATGGAATCGTATAGTCTGTTCTTCCATATAATGTCCTTGCCTTGGCACTTGTAATAAAAAGCTGTTCCTCTGCCCGGGTCACTGCGACATAGCAAAGCCTCCGCTCCTCTTCCAGTTCCTCAAGAGAATCCATGGCTCTTGAAATGGGGAAGAGTCCTTCCTCCATCCCAACGAGGAATACCACGGGAAATTCCAGTCCCTTGGCGCTGTGTACAGTCATCATGGATATTACATTGTCGTCTTCCACTGTCTTGTCTACATCGGAAAGAAGAGATACGCTAGCCAGGAAGTCCTCAAGGGTTGACTCAGGATTCTTCTGCTCAAATATCAAAGCAACAGAAAGGAAATCCTTGATATTTTCAATTCTCGTTCTTGCCTCAATTGTCCCTTCCTTTTCAAGATCTGCAATGTACCCTGTTGATTCCATGGTCTCCTTGATAAATTCCTTGATTCCCATAAGTTCCTTTTTAGCCATAAGAATATTCATCGAATCTGCAAAGGGTGATATGGAGTTTTTTGCTCTTGATGAAAGAACGTCAATCTTTTCCCTGTCAAGTACTGCACTGTATAGTGATTCATTTCTCTCCTCGGCATAGGCTTCCATCTTTTCTATTGTAGCCTTTCCGATTCCCCTCTTGGGTGTATTTATTATCCTTTTCAATGCTATGTTGTCATTTGGATTCTGAATGAATTTAAGATATGCGATTATGTCCTTTACTTCCCTGCGGTCGTAGAACTTCAGTCCACCGATAACCTTGTATGGAAGTTCTTCAGCCATAAAGGCCTCCTCAAAAGGTCTTGACTGTACATTTGTCCTGTAGAGAATTGCTATATCCTTCAACTTGTATCCCTTGTACATAAGGTGATGGATCTTTTTTGCAACAAAAAATGCTTCTCCCTCAGAGTAATCCAAGGGTGTGTAAACAGCACTGCTTCCTTCATTCTTGTCAGTCCAGAGATTCTTGTGCTTTCTTTGGGTGTTCTTCTGGATAACCTGATTGGCAACCTTTAGTATAGCTTCAGTTGAACGATAGTTCTGCTCAAGAAGTATTACCTTGGCACCTGGAAAATCCTTCTCAAATTCCAGTATATTTGTTATATCAGCATGTCTCCAGGAATATATGGCCTGGTCTGAATCGCCCACTACGCATATGTTGTTGTGATATCCTGAAAGAAGCTTTACAAACTGGTACTGAACCTTGTTTGTATCCTGGTACTCATCCACAAAGATGTGCTTGAATCTCTCCTGGTATCTTTTAAGTACCTGTGGGCTGGTTTTCAGAAGTTCAACACCTTTTATCAGAAGATCATCAAAATCCAGTGCATTGTAGAATCTCAGCTTTTTCTGATACAGGGCATAGGCTTCACCGATATTTCTCTCCCTGAAATCTCCGTAGTTGTCATTGATATATTCATCAGGGGTTACCTGAGTGTTCTTCAGTTCACCGATCTTTGCCAAAAGGCCGTTTTCCTTGTACATCTCCTTGTCAAGATTCAACTCCTTCATGCATTCCTTGATCAGGGTCTTCTGATCATCCCTGTCGTATATGGAAAAGTTCTTGTCATATCCGATTTTTTCAATATCTCGTCTTAACATCCTTACACAGATGGAGTGGAATGTTCCCATCCACATCTTGTCAACATCCACCGCAATAAGGTTTGCCACCCTTTCCTTCATTTCATTTGCAGCCTTGTTGGTAAATGTTATTGCAAGGATTTCGTAGGGAGATACTCCCTTATGGTCGATAAGATGTGCAATTTTGTGGGTAACAACTCTTGTCTTACCGCTTCCTGCACCTGCCATAATAAGTAAAGGTCCTTCAGTGTGAAGAACCGCCTCCTTTTGTCTATCGTTAAGTCCCTTTATATAATCCATTTGTCACCATCCTAACTATTCTCTCTACAATTATATAGTATTGACTGGAAGATTTCCACAAAAAAGCACTAATAGAAAAGGAACCGGTTCGGAGTGTTTAATTAACACCACCTAATCCGGTTCCTTCATAGAATAATCAGTCTTAAAGTTCTTATGATTTCATTCCAAATTTTACATCAAGGAAAACTCTCCTTAAAGGAAAAACCCCAGATTATTATTCCGGGATTTTTCTACTTAGGGGAAATTACTCTATTTTCAAATCGATATCTTTCCTGTTTTCATATGATGCCTTTATTGCAGCTATGATATCACCGTGTGAATCATTAAGACTCATTGTTGCAGCTGATGTCACATCTGCAAGCATTGCCTTCTCATCATCTGTAAGTGCATCATACTTGGCTTTGTCTTCTGCATCATCTGAACCGTCTTTTAAAGGTCTTCCGTTTCTGTCGGATGTATACTTGTCAAACCAATCTTCAAGCTCTTCTGCAGTCATACCGATAAATGCTTCTTCAAACTTATCCATATGTTCAACCCATGTCTTGCCGTTGCCCATTACATATGAGTCGCCTCTTTCTCTCTTTGTCATCCATCCATCGATTTCTGCAAAGAAGTTCTCCTCTGTATCAGGAGTCTTTCCATCTACAACCTCATCGTGATCTTCATCGAAGTTATATCCACCCTGACCTGGGAATCCGCTGAAGTGTGGCATTCCATCGCCATCATAGTTTGGAGTTGCAATTTCCATTTGATCAACATGAAGTGCAACAAGCTTTCCTTCTTCGTCAAATAGTGAGTTTGCCACTACCTGGTTTATACTCCATACCTGAACTTCCTCATTGTCAGCTCCTGGACCCTTTCTTCCCATGCTGGCGATTCCAAGACCATATGATGAAGCTTCCTCAATTTCAAGGGGCTTTCTGTTTTCATATGCAAGTTCAATTGCAGCCACTATGTCACCGTGTGAATCATTAAGACTCATAGTTGCAGATGATGTCACATCTGCAAGCATTGCCTTCTCATCATCTGTAAGTGCATCGTACTTGGCTTTGTCTTCTGCATCCTCTGAGCCATCCTTTAACGGTCTTCCGTTTCTATCTGAGGTGTAATCGTCAAACCAATCTTTAACTTCTTCAACGGTCATTCCAGCAAATGCCTTCTGGAATCCGTCCATATGCTCAACCCATGTCTTGCCGTTGCCCATTACATAGGAGTCGCCTCTTTCCCTCTTTGTCATCCATCCATCGATTTCAGCAAAGAAGTTCTCCTCTGTATCAGGAGTCTTTCCATCTACAACCTCATCATGATTCTCATCCCAGTTGTATCCACCCTGGCCTGGGAATCCGCTGAAGTGTGGCATTCCATCGCCATCGTAGTTTGGAGTTGCAATTTCCAACTGGTCAACATTCATCTCAAGAATTCTACCTTCGCCATCAAAGAGTACGCTGGCAAGAACCTGGTTGATGCTCCAAACCTGAACTTCCTCATTGTCAGCTCCTGGACCTTTTCTTCCCATATTAGAAATGCCGAATCCAAGGTATACATCAGATGCTGTAACCTCTGATGGGTCTTCTGGCTCCTCTTCAACTGGAGCAGGATATGTATCAGGGTCAATTGCATTGTTTACAGCATATATTATGCCATCACTCGTATATGTAGCGCCAGAAACAGCATCAACCTCGGTTGAATTCGCTTCCACTATTGCAGCTGGAGTCTCTTCAATTGCAGGATCACTGATTCCCGGTGTTTCGCTGTGTGAAACAATTTCAACACCTTTTATTGTGTCACCTGCCATCATGACTTTAACCTCAATCGGTCCTCCAAATCCCTCACCTACACCTGTAAGAGTAACTGCATCAGCAGGCTCCTCCTCAGGAGCTGTTGAACATGCTGCCATGCTAAATGCCATAGCAAAGGCCAAAAGTAAAACCAATAGCTTTTTCAAAATGACTCATCTCCTTTTATTGTAATATTATTAACGTTATATCATTAACAAATATACCATATTTTGGTAATGTAATCAATGGTTGTTTATGTTACAAACGTTGTAATTTCAACATATATGGCATATGTTCTTAACAAACGCCTAATTACGTACAGCTGCATCTGTTTAATATTTAATACTTGCTTTCAAATACTTTGTTAAAAAACCGCCACTGATTTTCCAGTGACGGTTTCTATTAGATATCTAGAAGATTCTTTTTATATAGGCTGTAAAGCATTCTCAAATTGTCCATCTTGACATAAATACTTTTCTGAAGCTCAGATGCCAGATCATAATTCTGCTTCTCGATTGCCTCTTTGATTTGAGTAAACATTGAAGTCCTGCTTAAGCTGTCCTTCATCAACTCAATTCTTAAATCTCGTATTGCCAGCCAGTTTGATATATCCAGATCCGATGCATTTGCCGGATCGTGCAATGATTTATATCCCCTGATTTCCCTTATGGAATCAGGAATTATCCTATGCTCTATTTCTGTAAACCATTTGTTAATTGCAGCAGACTGGTAGCTCTCGATTATGCTGTGCCTGAATACATTGCCATTCTTGAGAATTGAAAGCTTTTCCGGATACAGTTGGAATGCCTTTATGTTTTCATACACTGTTGAAGGGACTTTTCCAAAGAAGTCTTCCCTTTCCTTTTCTGTATAATCATCAAATACATTTACCTCACTTCTGTAAGCTCTTCCCTTTTGAAGATATATACCTTCATCTTCTGGAGTTTTCGACAACTCATCCAAAAGGCTGTCCTCATCCCTGTTTTCCTTAAATACATGGTTGATTCCATCATCCATGGCCATAAGCATGGAACTCATGCAAAGGAATGAATTCGTATGTGGGTTTGGACTTCTAAGTTCAAATCTTGTAGCTAGAGGGTTGTTCTCATCCCGAATCAATCCAATTAGAATGGTTCTGTTCCTTGAAGGAACCTCTACACTTCTTCCCAGGGATGTTACTATGCATACAGGAGCTTCGAATCCCGGCTTAAGTCTCTTGAATGATTCATTTGATGATGTTATAAATGGATTCATGATCTCATAGTTCTTGAGAATTCCCATCAGTGCCCCATATCCAATTGGACTCATATAATGCTTCTTGTATGGATGGAACAGATTTATTCTCTTCCCGGATTTCAACTCAACGGCAACACCCATATGCGTATGCTCACCACTTCCTGCAACACCTGGAATTGGCTTAGCAAGGAAGGTTACATCCATTCCCTTTGCTCTGAAGGTTTCCTTTATAATATTCTTAAGAAAAATCTCGTTGTCACCTGTCTGTATTGCCGTGGAATACTTCCAGTCAATTTCAAGCTGCTCCATTATCCCTGAAAAGCTTCCATCATGCTGGAGTCTGGCTTTTACTCCTCCAACTTCCTTGTGACCCATCTCAGGCTCCATACCATAAAGCTCCATAAATTGAAGAGAATTTTCAAGAGCAGTTCGAACAGCTCCTCTGGTCTTGGCCCAGTACTGTTCATTTAACTCCTGTGAGGTTGTTAGTTCCTGAAGCTCTCTGTTTGAGTCAGGTGTTCTTACCCAGAATTCAAGTTCAGTGGCGGCTGTTACGTGAACACTCTTGATTTCATCTGGCAGAAATCCATAGGCTTTTGTTTGTTCAGGATTGTTTTTCAAAAGCTCTTCGATATGACTCTCAAAGTAACTTGTAGCATCCTTCAATATATGTCTCGAGTCAACAGGGATGCCATCGTGGTAGAGAAAGCAAGGAATCTTAAGTGTTCCAACCGGTCTACCTGAGTCCTGATCGATATTCTCGAAATTGTAGTCAACAAACCAGTTAGCTTCCAAATCTGATTTCATGTCTATTTTTGCATTATCCAATGATGCTATTTTGGGAAGATAAACTGACGAGCCATCTGTCTGGACCGCAATACCATCCAAAAACAAATCCATGTCTTCCATAAATACCTTTACAGGTATCTTCTCTTCTGTCTCATGTCCGATCAAATCAACGCCACCAAGGGAGACAAATCTGATCTGGGGATTATCCTCAAGGATTCTATATAAATCCTCCTTGTTGTGATTTTCATGCCTGATTAAGTAACACAAATCTTTTCTCATTTTATCATCTCCGGTAGCAAATTTTTTATACTTTATTATTTTATTACTCCACAGTGTGATTGTCAAGACTTTTACTTTATCATGCGAAAGGACCCCATCTGGGGTCCTAGGATTCTATTCAAGTTCAATTATACTGGTGCTGTTTGAGAGCGTATCAATGTAGAGGATTTTTTTTCTTAGTGTTTCCCCTTTATCTAAAAGGAGTTTCAAGGCTTCTGCAACCTGATAGGATGCAACCAGTGCAGGAGTAAAGGATGGATTCCCCAGTTCATTCTCAATACCCTTTGCATCTGGATCAGAGTAGATGGTTGATAGGGTGTCATCTCCAGGCATTACTACACTGACCTGTCCATACCAGCCACCAATTGCTCCGTGAACCAATGGAATCTCCAGTTGTTTGCATATTTCCTGAAGGAGTAGTCTGGTCCTTGCGTTATCCACACCATCCAAAAGCAAATCTGCTCCTTGGAGAAGCTCTTTGCCATTGTCAATGGATATTCTGTCATGAACTGCGACAACCTCCACTTGGGAATTTATTCTCTCAAGTATCCGCTTTGCCTCTATTGCCTTCGGCTCTCCAAGATTGTCTTCGTTGGAGAATCTCTGTCTGTTGAGATTGCTCTCTTCGAATACATCCCCATCTATTACTATTACCTTGCCTACTCCCAGTCTTACGACAAGTTCGGCCAAATACCCTCCAAGCCCTCCGGCCCCCACAACTCCAACAGTTTTTTCAGCTAAGATTTTCTGTTCATCATGAGAGATCAAGGACTTGTTTCTATCATATCTATGCTCAAGCTTCAAGATTCAGACCCCCTTACTCTTTTTTGTGGAAGTCCTCCACAAGATAGTCCAACGCTCCCATTTTCTTTAAGAATTCTTCCGAAGGTATTCCGGTCTCATAATCCCATCCAAGCTCATTGAAGAAGTTCTGCCCAAGAAGCACATTGTCGACTTCTACACCTTCAAGAGGTCCAGCCTCCAAAGGAGGCTTTCCTACCGCTCTCTGGGTTATTCCCATGTCCTTTGGTAGAATTCCTTCTCTAATGTTAAATGCATGTCTCATTGTATAAATTCTAAGTCCAGCCTTGTAGCTTTCTTCCTCTCCGAATGAGAATCCTCCGATTGTTTCCACATAGCTGTCCACTATTCCTTCAGGTGGTGTTCCGAATCTAGAGAAAATACACATTCCTGCTACATTCATTATTTCTCTCTTCGATGTAAGGTCTACATCCTGGTCACCAGTTCCCTGGTAGTCATACTTTGGTCTTGTTTCCTTGCCTCCCATCTGAAGACTGCCCACTCCTCCCTTGACATGTCTTCCTGGAGTTGGGTCAAACTGATATGTTCTTGCCAGACCCGGTGCAAATCTAGGGTCGTGCATTGGCAGCTCGATACCCGATGCAGTCTGGAGATATTCGTGTCCCTTTTTGAAATAGTCTGCTGCATAAGCTGAGCCATTTGAAAGAACTTCTCCACAACCCTCAGCATCAGCTATTTTCTGAGTCAATGCCACAATTGCTTCACCATCGCCCCACTTTAGGTCTATGCCATCAAGTTCCTCGAGCGATAATACACCTTCATCATAGCATTCCATTGCCCAGGCTATTGTCATTCCTGTCGAAATAGTATCTATTCCATATCTGTTGCATATATCATTTGCTTTTATCAGGGCATCTTTCTCATCACACAACATTGTTGACCCGAAAACAGATGCCGTTTCGTATTCAGGTCTGTCAGTGGTTCCAACAGGCCATCTTCCTTCATTTACCTCATATTCTGCTCCACATCCCAAGGGACAGCTAGAACAGGCATACTTCTTGGTCTTGTACCTGTCCATCACCTGTGCTCCAAGTGCTTCTGCAGATTCTTCACCATAATCAATAATGCCTACACCTTTCCAGTTCATAACAGGACTGTCGCCACTTAATGCAGCAGCTGCTGTTCCAGCTCCTGTTCCGTGATCGCTGAATCTTTTTGTTCCCGGATTTTCCTTCATTGTCTTAAGAACAAGCTTGTTCACTTCTTTTAGTCCCTCTGAATCCGCCACGTGGACTTTTCCGGTACCCTTTACAAGAACTGCCTTCAGGTTCTTTGAACCCATAACCGCTCCTCCACCGCCTCTTCCAGGTGCCCTGTGCCCATCGTTGATTGGACATGCAAGGAGTGATTGTCTTTCTCCGGAAGGTCCGATTGCAACAATTTTTACTGTAGGTTCATCATGCTCTTCCTTAAGGGATTCCCAGACTTCCTTTGTATCCATTCCCCACAGATGATTTGCATCCTTTATTTCCACCTGTCCGTCGTTTATCCATATGTAGACCGGCTCCTTTGAAACTCCTGAGATAAAGAGGGCATCAAATCCCGCTTTTTTAAGCTCCGGTCCGAAGAACCCGCCGGAATTGGAGTCATTCCAACCCCCTGTTACTGGAGACTTGTGTACCATTGTAAATCTTCCGCCATACATTGCACCGGTCCCATTGGTAATCCCAGTAATAAATCCGAGAATATTGTCCGCACCAAGTGGATCAGCGCCTGCCGGCATTCTTTCATAGAGTATCTTTGCTCCGAACCCATATCCTCCTATGTAGTCCTTCACAAATTGCTCATCAAAGGTTTCCGTTGTTGTTTCTTTCGTACTTAAGTCGATAAATAAAAATTTTCCATTGTATCCATTCATAATTATCACTCTCCATATCATTATTATACAAAATTTGTCTAGTTGATGCAATTCTCTGACAAGTTAGTTGATTTCCTGGGTTTACAAGGAAAGTATAATGAATCCCAGGTAATTAGATATCTCGGTTTCACTCGATATGACATTTGTGTTTAGTTGTACGGTAGCAAGAATAGCAAGGAAAGTAATAATCAAACCTTAGATACTAGATATCTCGACTACGCTCGATATGACAGTTGTGTTTGGCTCTACGGAATCAAGCAAGTAAAGTAATAATGATTAGCGAACATATGGAAAGATTAGCAAGATTTTTCACTCGAGATGAGAAAATTGTTCTGGTTTGCGTGATTACCAATCAAGTTACTACCCTTCTCGTGTTGATGAACGATTTGAGCGAATAATCTACTTCACGCTTAATCGATAGCAAATCAATTTTCGAGTTGTGTGTGATAAATCCCTAATCTTGAATCCGAGAGCGATTCATTATACTTTCCGGGCTTACCTAGAATTCTTTGAAAAAATCCATTAATTCAACCCTTCCCTAATCCTCTTATTCAAAAGCAGGAACACAATTCCAGTCAAACCAAGAATAATTACAGTATTAATCATTATCCCTCCCCAGGTTGCCTGCTTGAGTATTATGGCATCCATCGACTTAAACGCCCAGTAGAAAGGCGACCAATACAACAGAAAGTGCCACTTTGCACTTAGGAATATAGCGCCGAAAACCGAGGCCAAAACAGGCGTAAATACGGCCTTCATACTAGCCATTCCACCCATTATATCGTCATTGGTAACACCAATCAGAAATCCAATCAGAACGCTTATAACAGCAATGCTAAGTGTAACAACAATGACCTTTAGGATATCAATATCCCCATAATCAAGTATCAGGAGAGTTGCGATCACATGGAAAATTGGAACAACAAAGCCTACAAAGCTCTTACCCATTACGTATTCCTTCCTTGTCACCGGAGAAACATTCATGGCAGCCAGAGTGTTTGATGTCTTTTCCTCAATCAGATTAAGCACTATGACCATTCCTCCCATGACACTCATAAATATCACTAGAAGACTCCCACCATACTGCTTCATTGGGGATAATGTCCAACCCACATCAGAAATTCTTACCTCTGCTGGAATGTCAAGGCTCCCAGTTTCCTTTGAATTAATGACAAATTCAAGAACCTCACCAAGATCCTCTTCATTTCCCTGCTGGATAATCGTATAGCTCTCACCATCCCAGTAGACTCCAAGATAATCATCGGTTTTTGTTACTCTTTCATCCATATCTTCCCTTGAATCAACTCTTTCAACCTTTCCATACTGTACCAGATACTCCTCCATTTGGGAGGGTACAGATGGATCAATAACAACATTAAGGCTGATGATATCATTTGAAGCAGTCAAAGCTTTAAGAATAAAGGCAAGAATCAAAGGGAAAATGAGGATATACAAGATTGTAGTCTCCCTGAAACCGATTTTCATATCAATACCAGCTACTCTCATAATCTTACTGAACATATCCTCACCCCCTACGCGGTTATGGTCTTCTTAAATCTCTGGTTTGCCATTGCAAAAAGTATAATTGCCAGAACGATAAAAAGCAGCGAGCTTCTGTAAACATACCCTGCATCAGGATTCTCCAGAAAAACCTCACGAAAGGAGAAAACCATTGGATACGATGGCAATATTTTTATAAACCAGGGAGAAAATCCTGGTAAAAAGTAAGGAATCGCCCCCATTAAAAAGGTCATGATTGTAAGATACATCGCACTCATGGACTTCATGATATTGTCATAAAAGCTTGAAAGAAGAAGTCCTGCCGAAGTTCCAAATACATTGCTGGCAGCCAGAAGTACAAATAGTTGGAGGTAGTGTACTTGATTCCCCATAATAAGAAACACTGTCAACATTCCCGTTGCAAGACCTGTAACCAGGATCACTCCAACCTTGCCCAGCAGATACTCCCAAATTCTAGTTGGTGTCACAGCCAAAGCCTTGATCGTCCCTTCTTCCTTATCCATAAAAATATATGTGGACACTATAAACAAACCCATAAAGGCCGTATTTACCATCAAAAATACTGGTAAAAGATTTATCCTGTCTGACAGCTTTTCATTGTCATCCTCCAAGGTGAGATACTGAATCTTGCTTTCAAACAATTCAAATTCAGTTGCCATATATGCCATAATACCTTCTTGCAAGAGTTTTTTTGCCTCTTCTCCTTCGTAGCCTTGAAGAACTATATCATACACCATTTTTCCTTCTTCGTGATACAGGGAGAATCCTATACTGTTTCTGTCCTTTTTGAGCATTCCAGGTATCAAACTTTTATCCTCAACCTCAACCAGATTTTCTTCCTCCTGAAGTCCCCTCAATTCATCTTCAGTCAAATACTCCTTTACTGAATCCGATATATATACATAACCAGTTAAATTTGGCGAAAAGTCATCCGGTAAAACAAAAACGAATACCAGGACTATTACTAGTGCCATTATTATTTCAATGTAAATATATAAGGATTTAAAGGAAACCTTCAGGTCCTTCAAGAAACTATACCAGGCTCTCATTATACCAACCCCCTGCCTGTTACCTTGATGAATATCTCTTCAAGGGTAGCTTCCTTGGTATGCATTAACTCGATTTCTCTGGTGTTGATGATTTCATTCAGTCTGTGTCTGTCCTCCTCTTTTACAATTGATAATGTCTCCTTCTTCGTCGATCCATCCAATCTGTATTCCACATCGACAAACTTCTCACCGTATTGAATCTTAAGATTTCTCGGTGAATCGATAAGCTTCAGTACTCCATCAATTATGAATCCCACTCTGTCACAAAGCTCATCTGCTATAAACATATTATGAGTTGTTAGAAATATTGTCCTTCCTTCTCTATGTTTATCCTTAATGATGTCTTTGATTTGACTGGCAATTGCCGGGTCAAGACCTGTTGTGGGTTCATCGAGAAACCACACTTCCGGATCGTTGATCATGCTTCTTACAAAGGTAAGCCTGTGCTTCATTCCCTTTGAAAATGTTCCCGCTTTCTTGTCTGCCACATGATCAAGACCTGCAAGCCTAAGAAGCTCAAGGGAGTCAAGTGTCGGGACATCAAAGAGTTTTTTGTAAAAATCCAGGTTTTCTCTTGCAGTAAGCTTCTCGTAGACATTTGACTGTTCAAAGCTGACTCCTATTTTATTAAACATCTCTCTTGGAGGTTTCTTCATGTCAAATCCAGCAACATCAGCTTTACCTTGCTGCATTGGTAGCAGACCGGTCAATATACCCTGGGTCGTTGATTTACCTGCTCCAGATGGACCGAGAAATCCAAATACTTCTCCTTCCTCTACCTTAAAGCTCAGGTCTCTTACTGCAAAGATCTTGTCCTTAGTATAGGAATAGTACAGCTTTTCAACATTGATCATATTTGGTTCCCCCTTGTGGCTGCTATTCGATTTCTTATGTATCAAGATTACTTATACCCATTAAACAGAATTCACAATTCAGAGATCACAATGAAAAAACAAAGATTCTTCACTGCGCTCACCACGACAACTACTCTGTCATCATGAAATAAACAGTAAAGAATCCCTTTCTATATCTGTATACCAGACTAATAATTGTAAATTGTGCTCTTTGAACTGTGAATTAGTTCAATCATTTGCCTTCATTGATTCAACCATTTCAATGTTTCTTATCTTCTTGCTCATAAAGACATTGACAATAAACGAGAACACGACAGTTATAACTGCTGAAAAGACATAACTCATAAATCTTATATCCCTGCCGAACATAAAATCTGGATCCTCAATTGTCTTGATTATAAATTCGTGCATGTATCTTCCAAGGAACAGCCCCACTATAATTCCAATAATAGTAAGAATCGCAATCTCCCTGAATATATGTGATGAGACCTCCTCGTTGTGGAAGCCAAGGACCTTCAAGGTTGCCAGTTCCTTCTTCCTTTCATTGATATTTATATTTGTCAGATTGTACAGCACAATAAATGCAAGCAGTCCGGAAGCAACGATAATGACAAAGACAATATAGTCTATACTCCTTATAAGGTTGTCAAAGCTTGTCCTGGTCTGGCTCACCAATTCAACATTTAGAACCGATTCCTCCAAAAGCAACCGCTCCACAAGACTGTCTTCCTCCTCATCAGTCATATCCTTTGTCCTTAGAAGAGCACTGTTGACTGGCGAAGCTCCAAAAACTGACTCATACTTAGCGGAATCAACATACATATAGTTTCTTAGATAGTTCTCTGTAATATGTGTTACCTTAAGCTCTCCACGGTTTTCATCAGCATCCTCATATACAATTGTATCACCGATGGATATTCCAAGAACCTCAGATAGTTTTTCCGTGATTATTACATACTCTGTTCCAGGGACAATAATTTCACCTGCTTCTCTATCCTTTGTTAGTATAAATTCTGAAAGCTGTTGTGAGTCGTGAAATACCATGGCATTTAAATCCAGCAGATCATTGTCGTATCGTATAATTCCTTTGTCGGAATATATCCCTGCATAGGATTCGACATTCTCAAGATTATCAATTAACTGATCCAGTGACCTATCGGCAAATTCCTCTTCATCAAGCTCTACACTTATCTGGTATCTGAATATATCGTCAAACTGAGCACCGGCAAAATCACGAATTGAATTCCTCATACCAAATCCAATCATCAGCAAGGCTGTACATCCTGATATCCCAACAACCGTCATGTAGAAATGCTTCTTGTACCTGAAAATATTTCTGGCTGTCGACTTCATATTGAAGCTCATCTTACGCCATAAAGGTCCAAATCTTTCCAGCAATATCCTCTTGCCTGCTTTTGGAGCTCTTGGCAGCATCAGTGTTGCCGCCTTCTCTCTCAAAGCATCATTTGCTGCATAGACCGTTACTGCAACTGTACTCAAGACTGCTATGCCTGATGCAATCAGCGCTATCTTAGCATTATATTCTGAAATAAAAGGTGGAAGGTGGAACATTACACCATAAGCATTCCAGATTACCCTTGGAATCAGTTTGAATCCGACCAGCTGGCCTGCAGCACTGCCAAGAATACTTGCAAGACCACAATAGGCTACGTATTTACCGATTATGGATATCTTCCTGAATCCCAGTGCTTTGAGAATACCTATCTGAGTTCTTTCCTCCTCTACCATTCTAGTCATTGTAGTCAGTGAAACGAGAGCTGCTACAAGATAGAAAAATATTGGAAAGAATTTGGCAATGGCAGCAACCTTTTCTGCATTCAACTGGAAGTTTACAAAGCTCATATTTGATTCACGATCCAGAACATACCACTCCGGCATCTCCAGTTCAGCTATCACCCTTTCAGCATCCATAAGCTCTGCATAAGCATCCGCAAGCTCTTCTTCTGCCTTGTTCTTCTCCTCAAAGTACTCCCTTTCTCCATCCTCAAGCTCAATTACTCCGTCCTTGTATTCCTTCCAGCCATCCCGGATTTCAATTTCTGCATCAGCGATTTCCCTCTCAGCATCTGCGACCTCTTCTCTAAGTGTCACTTTTGCATCCTCAATTTCAACAAGACCGTCCTGATACTCCTTCCATCCATCCTCTACCTCTACCAATCCATCGTTGTATTCCTTCCAGCCATCGTCAAGCTCTCTTCTTCCATCCTGAAGTTCCAGTTCTCCTTCTCTTATTTCCTTTTCGGCATCCTGAATCTCCTGTTTAGCATCATCAAGCTCTTCCCTGGCTTCCTGGAGTTCTTCCTCCCCTTCTTCTATTTCCTCCTGAGCATCCCTTAGCTGAGATCTTCCATCATAGTATTCATCCCAGCCATCATCAAGCTGTCTTCTGGCATATTCCAATTCTCTTTCTCCAGAGAGAATCTGGTTCCAGCCTCCAATAAGCTCTTCTGGATTTGGAAGCTGGCCAAGTTGAGCTTCCAAAGCTTGAAGCTCTTGCTCCAGAGGCTCCAGCTCCTGCTCCATTACTGTGATTTGTGAATCCAAAGTCTGTATTTCAAGCTCAATAGCTTCAATTGATTCCTGGTTGCTGTCGGGATCTTCCTCTAGAGCTTGTAGCTGCAGCTCAAGTTGACTCCTGCCTGCCCTTGCATTCTCAAGATTATCTTCAAGAAGCGATATCCCATTTTCTACCTGCTCAACACCCTCCTCCAATTGGGTTCTGGCTCCATCAATTGTACCCCGAAGAACAGCTTGTCCCGAAGCTGTCCCCACCAGCTCCTGGGGAGTGAATCCCTGTATCCCGAATTTATCTGCTATCTGGGATACTCCTGCCAGCAGCTGGTCCTTTCCTTCCTGCAGCTCCTCTACTCCATCTGAATACTCATCTTCACCGGCTTCAAGCTCTCTTCTGCCACGCTCAAGCTCCCGCTCTCCTTTTGCCAGCTCCCTCTTTCCATCCTCAATCTTTCCTATACCCTTCTGGTACTCATCTTCTCCATCCTGGTATTCCTTAAGGCCATCCTCGTATTCTCTTTTTCCATCCAGGAACTCCAAATACCCTTCATAGTATTCCTTTTCACCATCCTGAAGCTCAACATATACATCTGCCAGTTCCTTTTCAGCATCTTTCAACTCAATAAAAGCATCAGCCAGCTCCTGCTCCCCATCTGCAATTTCCTTCTCTGCATCTGCCACTTCATCCCTTAGGGTTACCCTTGCATCTGAGAGCTCTTTTTCTCCATCTTGGAGCTCCTTAAGTGCGTCTGAAAGCTCCACTCTTCCCTCGAGGATATCCTTCCATGCATCAGCGAGCTCCTGGTCTGCCTCTGATTTTCCATCATTGTATTCCTCCCAGCCATCAGCAAGCTCACTTTCCGCTTCATCAAGGATTTCCTCATATCTTGCTGCGGATCTTTCCTCAGATATACTCTCCAGCTTATCCAAAATACGCTTGATCTTAACTCCATACTCATTTGAGAAGGCATCCATTGAAATGGCACCCTTTGCTGTAATATATAGGTCCGTCCAGTTATCCAAGGCATAGCTGGACTCGTCTGAATAAATAATCGATCCCAGTTTACCACTTCCAACGTTTGTCACTTCACGTTCCGTAGAGAAATGAAAGGTGTTTCCCACAACTCCGACAACTTTGTAGGTAAGGACATGAAAATAATCCCCAATATCCTCGTAATCCTCATTTTCGGGGGAAATGGTTATTGTAGATCCCAATGGAATATCAGAAAGATATGAACCACTTCTTTCTACCAGAACTTCATCAGCTTTTTCAGGCATCCTTCCCTCAAGAAGCTCTAGCCTGTTTATATTTGCTTCACCCTTTATCAAAGGCAATCCGTATATCCTTGTAACCAGGGTCCCATTCTGGGATGTGTCCACAATCATATCCATAACGTATGCGGGCATGACTTCATTGACCTCCTCCAGCTGTGAAACTGTATGAAGGTCATTTTCTGTTATGCCCATTGTACCTTTTATAAAAATGTCAGCCATATTATTCCTGTCATAGTATTCATCAACGGAATTATGCATATCAGGCGTTGTAACAAGAAGTCCCGAAAGAAATCCAACACCCAAAGCTACGATTCCAAATATGGCCGCAAAACGTCCAAAGCTTTGGACAAACTCCCTGGATACTATCTTTCCATAAGCGTTTTTCACTACCATTCAATCCTTTCAATTGGCAACGGTGATGGATTGGTACTCATTTCAGATACCTGCCCATTTTTCAGGTGTATTATCCTGTCAGCCATCTGTGATATAGCCTGATTATGGGTTATAAGGATTACCGTCTTGCCGAACTGTCTGCAGCTGTCCTGGAGAAGCTTTAAGATATTCTTCCCTGTTTCATAGTCAAGGGCTCCAGTAGGCTCATCGCACAGTAGTATCTTTGGATTCTTTGCAAGGGCTCTGGCTATTGAAACCCTTTGCTGCTCCCCACCTGAAAGCTGTGCTGGAAAATTATCCATTCTATCTTCCAAACCCACCTGAGTCAGAACTGTAGCTGGATCAAGAGGATTCTTGCAGATCTGGGTTGCAAGCTCAACATTTTCAAGTGCTGTTAGATTTTGAACAAGATTATAGAATTGAAAAACAAATCCAACGTCATATCTTCTGTAATCTGTAAGCTGTCTTTCATTCAAATTGCTTATTACAAGACCCTCCAGCGCTATTGTCCCTCCATCAGAGGAGTCCATTCCTCCAAGAATATTTAGAACAGTTGTCTTTCCAGCTCCTGAAGGTCCAACAATTACGCAAAACTCTCCCTTATCTATGGTGAAGCTTATATCCTTTGCAGCTTCAATTTTATGCTTTCCCATATAATAATACTTTGATACATTTTCAAGAACTACAAAGTCTTTCATCAAATACTCCTCTCTTACTCCATAAGGCCTGCTGATTTATTGATAATTCTAATAAGGTCAAGTGCTTCATCTTCACCTATTTCTTTAATGAAAATATCGAGATTCTCATTTACTGCATTCTTCTTCCTTTCCAGATGCTCCTTGCCCTTCCTTGTTATCATCACATCAACTCTTCTTCTGTCCACTTCATTTGCCTTGGTAACAACAAATCCCTTCTTTCTTAGTGTTGTAAGAGTAGCTGTAGCCCTTGGCCTGGACATATGTAGTCTTTCACTGATTTCTGAAGGGCTGGTTTCTTCTTCATCCCTGGTAGCAAGGTAATATAGGACATAGAGTTCCCCTTGAAGAAATTCCACAAGCTGGGAGAAAGCCTCCATGTAGTAAACCTTTCCAAGTGCCTCAATTAGCTGGTTTTTAAGTTTATAATCATCCATTTCATACCTCCATAGTTAATACTATTAATTGTTAACACTATTAATTATATCATGATACTGGTCAATTTCAATTAAATATTATTGATTATCAACAAAATAATTCAAAGTCTCTCCAAATGCTGTATAATCTAATTATACAAATCAGGGAGGTGCTAACTTGAAACTGAACACCAGGCGAACATTCTTTATCGGTCTTGCTTTCCTATCAATTTCTTCATTCTGGCAACTATACGACAATATCATTCCCTTGATTCTTCAGAACACCTTTGGAGTCGGGGAAACTTTTACAGGCACAATTATGGCTATGGATAATCTTTTGGCACTTTTTCTGCTGCCAATTTTTGGAGCCTTTTCTGACAGGGTGGATACACGCTTTGGAAAAAGAACCCCTTTTATAGTTCTTGGAACCATTGGTGCTGTTTCCTTTATGCTTTTGATTCCAATATCAAGTAATCTTGGCAGCTTTCCCTTGTTTTTTGTTTCTCTTGGAGCTGTACTTCTCTTTATGAGCACGTACAGGTCACCAGCTGTTGCCTTGATGCCAGACCTTACACCTAAGCCATTGCGCAGTAAGGCAAACGCAATTATAAATCTTATGGGTGCAGTAGGTGCAATTTTTGCACTTGCAGTAATATCACTTCTTGTTCCTGACAAGCCTAATCCAAGCTATTTCAGTGTTTTTCTGGTCATAGCGCTCTTAATGGTCTTCTCAGTCACTGTTCTTGTTAAGACAATCAAGGAAAAAAGATTGTCTGAAGAGATGAAGGAGTTCAATGATTCTCAAGATCTTGAAGATGAAGAGACAAACGGCAGTGGCAGCGATGAAATGCCTGCTGATGTTAAAAGAAGTCTTTATTTTATACTGGCATCAATATTCCTTTGGTTTACCGCATATAATGCTGTTACTACAGCATTTTCAAGGTATGCCGGAAGGGTCTGGGGACTCCAAGGCGGAAGCTTTGCAAATGCACTTCTGGTTGCCACAGGCGCTGCAATACTAAGCTACATTCCAATTGGAATTATCGCAAGTAAAGTTGGTAGAAAAAAGACCATAATTGCAGGGATTACCCTTATGAGCACATCTTACTTTCTTGGATATTTGTTTATTGAATACTCTCCTGTTATAAATGCAGTATTTGCACTAACCGGAATTGGATGGGCTGCCATAAGTGTAAACTCATATCCAATGGTTGTGGAAATGAGTAAAAGTGCTGATGTCGGAAAATATACAGGTCTCTACTACACTTTTTCAATGTCTGCACAGATTTTCACACCGATTCTGTCCGGATTTTTCCTTGAAACTGTTGGATACAGAACACTATTCCCATACTCCGTGTTTTTCTCCCTGGCGTCCCTACTTACCATGCTTATGGTTAAACACGGGGATTCCAAGCCACCAAAGAAGGGCAGTTCACTAGATAATTTTGATGTTGAAGACTAAAGGAGGATTTCATGTTTATTGCAATAGTAGGAGGATTGCTGGCTTTGTACCTTTATGCAATCAAGCCTGCTAATCCTGATGGAAAAATTTTTGATCCCTTCCTGGGAAGATACTATGCGCACAGGGGTTTGTTCGATAACAAAGCTGATACCCCTGAGAACTCCCTTAAGGCTATCAATAGCGCTGTCCAGAATGGATACGGGGTTGAATTTGATGTTCGACTGACAAAAGATAAAATTCCAGTTGTCGTTCATGACAACAAACTTCGCAGAATATCAGGTGTCGATGGGCTGGTAACTGAAATGACCTTTAAAGAACTTCAGGAAATCCAGTTGTTTGAGTCAAATGAAGAAATACCTACCCTTTATCAAGTCTTGGACGTCATTGATGGCAAAGTACCTGCAATTGTTGAGTTAAAAAAAGATCAAGGTCGAGATTCAAGCATATGTGAAATTGTGGCTCCTATCCTTGACAGATATAGAGGTCATTATATGGTTGAGTCCTTTAATCCAGTCCTTATGATTTGGTACAAAAAAAATAGACCCTCCGTCATCAGGGGACAGTTGTCCACAAATCATTTGAAGGATGGAAAGAAAGGATTGCTTCTTAACATCTCTCTTCAATACCTTCTATTGAATTTTCTTGTAAAGCCCGACTTCATTGCCTATAACCACCATTACAGAAACAATCCATCACTGATTATTAACAGGAAAGTCTTTAAGGCCATAACAGCTGCCTATACTCTGAAGTCCCAAGAGGAACTGGATAAAAATAAAGGTATGTTCGATCTATTAATCTTTGATAGCTTTATTCCAGAATGAAACAGGAAAAGGATTTCTCAACAGAGAAATCCTTTTAAACTATTCCTTTTCAATTAATCCAAGTTTTTCGAATACAATCTTGTAACCATCTGCTCCGTAGTTTAAGGATCTGTTGATACGACTGATGGTTGCAGTTGAAGCGCCTGTTTCCTCTTCAATTTCATTATAGGTCTTGTTTGCCTTCAATAGTTTCGCAACTTCAAGTCTTTGTGCAATAGCTTGCACTTCCTTTATTGTACAAATATCTTCAAAAAACCGATAACACTCATCCATTGTTTCCAGCTGTAATACGGCTTCAAACAAGCTATCTGCCTGCTTACTCCTGATTTTAGAATTATAGTCCATTTCATCCTCTCCTATCTTGATTTAATTTACTTATATATTAGCGTATAAAAGTGAACTTGTAAATAAAAAGCTGGGATTTTCACCCAGCTAATTTTTTATCTAGAATAATCCTACTATCTCACCTGACTCAAGAATGTCTATACTATCAGCTGAAGGAACCTTTGGAAGTCCAGGCATTGTCATAATATCTCCTGTAAGAGCTACTAGGAATCCTGCTCCCTTTGATACTTTAATGTCTTTTACTGTTATTCTAAATCCTTCAGGTCTTCCTAGCAATAAAGGATCATCTGATAGTGAATACTGTGTTTTAGCCATACAGATCGGCATCTTGTCAAATCCAAGTCTTGCAATCTCGCCAATTTGCTTTAAGCACTTATTTGAATAGTCCACGCCATCTGCTCCATATACTTCTCTGGCGATAGTTTCAATTTTTTCTGTTATCGTATCATTTACATCATAAAGAGGCTTGAAGTTGGCTTCGCCTTTTTCTACAACTTCCACTACCTTCTTGGCAAGTGCTACTCCACCTTCTCCACCTTTTGCCCATACTTCTGAAAGTACGGCAGTTGCTCCAAGCTCTTCACACTTGTTCAATACGAAATCAAGCTCTGCCTGAGTGTCCGTTGGGAAGTTGTTTACTGCAACAACAGCTGGAACTCCAAATTTTTTAACGTTTTCTATGTGCTTTTCAAGATTTTTAAATCCTTTTGACAAATAATCAAGATTTTCTGTTCCTAATTCATCTTTCTTAGCTCCACCATGATGCTTAAGTGCCCTTACTGTTGCAACTATTACAGCTGCATCTGGCTTAAGATTACCGAATCTGGCTTTGATATCAAAGAACTTTTCAGCTCCAAGGTCAGCTCCGAATCCTGCTTCTGTAACTGTGTAGTCAGCAACTTTCAGCCCTAGTTTAGTTGCGAGCATTGAGTTGCATCCATGGGCTATGTTCGCAAATGGTCCACCGTGGATCAATGCAGGTGTATTTTCAAGTGTTTGTACAAGGTTAGGAGCAATTGCATCTCTCAATAGAAGTGCAACTGCACCTTGAGCATTAAGGTCTTTTGCATATACTGGACTTCCATCGAATTTGTATGCTACAATCACTTCACTTACTCTCTTTTTAAGGTCTTCAAGATCCTCTGCAAGACAGAATATGGCCATGATTTCAGATGCAACTGATATGTCGAAGCCATCTTCTCTTGGCATACCATTAGGCTTTCCACCAAGTCCTACTACAACGCTTCTTAATGCTCTGTCGTTCATGTCCATAACTCTTTTCCATACAATTCTTCTTGGGTCGATACCAAGCTTGTTTCCTTGGTGAATATGATTGTCAAGAAGTGCTGAAATAAGGTTGTTTGCTGTTGTGATTGCGTGGAAGTCTCCTGTAAAGTGAAGGTTTATATCCTCCATAGGTACCACCTGAGCGTATCCACCACCAGCTGCTCCACCTTTAATACCGAAGCTTGGTCCAAGTGAAGGCTCTCTAAGTGCCGTTACAGTCTTTTTACCAATTTGGTTCAGTCCCATTGAAAGGCCGATATTGGTAGTTGTTTTTCCCTCTCCTGCTGGAGTAGGGTTGATTGCTGTTACAAGTACCAATTTCCCATCTGGCTTGTCCTTGAACTTCTCAAACACATCCAAAGAGATCTTTGCCTTGTATTTACCGTAATTTACTATGTCATCTTCTCCAATGCCTAAGTCTGCTGCTACATCCTTTATAGGGATCATCTTTGCTTCCTGTGCTATCTGAACATCTGTTTTCAAGTAAATTCCTCCTCTTAATTGTAGTATCTCCAACTCTTTTATTTATACCCCTAAGGATATAAAAATATAGTTGGATTTTTTTGTAATTTGGAATGGAAAAAGCTCATACTGTGTACCATTATAACAGATATGAGCCAAATTTAAAATATTTTTAATTGTTAAATAATTCTCTAGCTACCTGAATAAGCCAATGTCTCGCCTGTATCCCATGTCTTTGAATGAGATTTCTTCTATTGCGTCGTATACTTTCCTTCTTGCATCCTCCATCTTTCCGAGAGCAGTAACTGATAGTACTCTCCCTCCGTTTGTTGCAAAATGGTCTCCATCTTTTTTTGTTCCATTGTGAAATACCATTATTTCATCATTTTCATATGGCAATCCATATATTCTATGACCTTTTTTATAATAGCCTGGATATCCTCCCGAAGTAAGAACAACGGTCATGCATGCCTCTTCAGACCATTTCATATGTTCAGAAGCAAGATCACCCACTATTGAGTGGATAAATATATCAACTAAGTCAGTCTCTAATCTTGGAATTACAACCTCTGTCTCAGGGTCTCCAAACCTAACATTGAACTCAAGTACCTTCGGCTGACCATCAGTTATCATAAAACCAATAAAAAGAATGCCTGTGAAGTCGTGCCCATCTTTATCCAGACCTGTCTGGATTTTCCCCAGAACATCTTTTCTAACCTTCTCGTTGAAGTCTTCCGTAAAAAGAGGGCTAGGAGAATAGCATCCTACTCCACCGGTGTTTGGTCCTTGATCATCTTCAAAAATCTGTTTGTAGTCCTTCGCACTTTCCATGGGAAACAGTCTGTTATGTGATACGAAGCAGAGAAGTGACGCTTCCGTACCGTACAGAAATTCCTCAATTACTACCTTTTGACCTTCATCACCAAATATTCTGTCCAGAAGCACTTCCTTAAGGGTCTGAATCGCAATCTCTCTATCTTCACATATTACTACTCCCTTACCAAGGCACAATCCATCAGCTTTTATAACAAGTGGATAGGAGAAGTCTTTCAAGCCTTCAACCGCTGCATTGTAATTGGTGTAACTCTTGTATTTTGCAGTGGGAATCCCATGCCTTATCATAAATTCCTTGGCAAAATCCTTGCTTCCTTCGAGTTTTGCACTGAATGCATCGGGACCAAATACGTTGATTCCCTCTTCTTCAAACATATCTTTGATACCAAGTACCAGCGGTTCCTCTGGCCCTACTATGACAAGGTCGATTTCATTCGCCTTCGAAAACTCAAGAAGCCTTTCCAGGTCATTAGATTGAATGGAAACATTTGTAGCCACAAGGGATGTTCCACCATTTCCAGGTGCACAGTAAAGCTCCTTTACCTTCTCAGATTGCTCCAGCTTCCAGCACAACGCATGCTCTCTACCACCGCTACCAATTACCAATACCCTCATACAATCCCCTCCTAGTGTCTAAAATGTCTCATCCCCGTAAATACCATGGACATCTGGTTCATATCTGCTTCTTTTACAACCTCTGAATCCCTTACTGAACCTCCCGGCTGAATAACCGCTTCTATACCCGCCTTTGCAAGAGCCTCGATGGAATCCTTGAATGGGAAGAAGCCATCAGAAGCAAGAACAGCTCCCTTTGCTTCTACACCTGCTCTTTCAACTGCCTTTTGAACAGCCCAAAACCGATTGACCTCTCCAAGACCAATTCCAAGTGTTGCACCATTCTTAACAATTACTACACCATTTGAGGAAATATGCTTGGCAATCTTCCATGCAAATACCATATCATCCAGTTCGTCTTCCTCAGGAAATCTTTCAGTAACAATTTCCATATCATTCTGAAGCAGCTCCTTGTTTCTTTCCTGGTAGAGCATTCCACCTTCAACCTGTTTGGCCATGGGCTTGGTGTAATGTGTGTCCATAATTTCAGATATTTGAAGCAGTCTAATATTTTTTTTCTCTTTAAGTAACTCAAGGGCTTCCTCTGAGAATGAAGGAGCAATGATTATTTCAAGAAATATCTTTGACAACCTTTCTGCAAGCTTCAGAGTCACCTCTCTGTTTAGAGCTATGATCCCGCCAAATATGGATTCTGTATCGGACTCATATGCCTTTTCAAATGCTTCCACAATATCATTGCCAATTCCTGCCCCGCAAGGATTACCATGTTTAACAGCAATTGCAGCAGGCTCCTGAAATTCCTTGATAATTGATATTGCTCCGTTTGAATCATTTATATTGTTGAAGGATAGTTCTTTTCCATGAAGCTGTTTTGCCCCTGATATTGTACCTTCTGTTTGATTGTAGTCAGAGTAAAAGGCAGCCTTCTGATGTGGATTTTCACCATATCTCAGCTGATCTCTTTTCTTGTAGGGCAAAGTAAGATATTGTGGGAAGGTCTCCTGGCAGAGATCGTTGAAATAGTTTGCAATAAGTGCATCGTAGTAGGCTGTGTAATTGAATACCTTTCTTGCCAGTTCAAGTCTCGTTTCAGGTTTTGTATCTCCGTTTTGTTTCAGCTCAAGAAGAACCTGGTTATAGTCAACCGGGTCAATTACAACAGTAACATCCTGAAAATTCTTTGCTGCTGCCCTAATCATTGAAGGTCCACCGATATCGATGTTCTCAATTGCATCTTCCAGGGTGACTCCATCTTTTTTTACGGTCTCCTCAAAGGGGTAAAGGTTGTTTACAACCATATGAATCGGGAAAATTCCAAGCTCTTCAATAACCCTTCTATGTTCCTCATTATCTCTTTGAAACAAAATCCCGCCATGTATTCTGGGGTTCAATGTCTTTACCCTGCCATCAAGTATTTCAGGAAACTTGGTAATTTCATCCACTTCCTTTACCTTGATTCCATTTTCTGATAAAAGCCTGTAGGTCCCACCTGTGGATATTATTTCCCAGTCCATCTGGACCAGGTTTTCCACAAATTCAATTATTCCTGTTTTATCGTAAACACTAATCAACGCTCGTTTCATCGTTACCTCCAATGTTTTCATTATCAATCCTGATACAGCAGTCACCAACAGCTTTCACCAAAATTTTATGCTCCACCTCCAGGACCCTTTTCTGGATTGTTTCAACCGTATCATCCATAAGTACCGGAACAGACTCCTGCATTAGTATCGGTCCGGTGTCTGTGCCTTCATCCACAAGATGTACAGTTGCCCCGGTCTTTTTTACACCGGATTCCAGTACTGCCTTGTGAACTCTTTCTCCGTAAAAGCCCTTCCCACAGAAATCTGGAATCAGAGATGGATGAATGTTTATAATCCTGTTTCTGAACTCCTCTATAAACAAAGGTGAAAGAACCCTTAAGTAGCCAGCAAGAACGACAAGCTCAACTCCTTCTTCCTTAAGATTCCTCAGCAGTTCCTTGTCATATGCTTCACCAGGAAACTTTTTTGGATCTAAATACTTGTTTCGAATGTTCATCTTCTCTGCTCTTTCAAGGGCATATACACCCTCCCTGTTTGAAATCACGAGGACAACTTCTCCAGATATTTCACCGTTTTCACAAGCATCCATAAGAGCCTGTAAATTGGTACCTCCTCCTGAAACAAGAACTCCAATTTTTACTTTGTGCATAACTCTACTCCCTTTTCACCATGAACCACTTCTCCAAGTACGTAGAACTCATCATTTTGTTCAACAAGATAATGTGCAATTTTTTCTGCTTCTTCAGGATCTGCAACAAGAACCATTCCCACGCCCATATTGAATGTCCCATACATTTCTTCATCTGTAATCTCTCCCCATTCTTGGAGAAGATTAAATATTTTGGGTGTCTTTATTACATTTGCATCCACTTTTGCCTTTAATCCTTCTGGCAGAATCCTTGGAATATTTTCATGGAAACCTCCACCTGTTATATGGCTTAGCCCCTTGATATTGAATTTTTCAACTAATGGGAGAATCTGCTCGCTGTAAATTCTGGTTGGTACAATAAGCTCTTCACCAATTGTTTTATCTAGCTCATCGATAAAAGTATCGACAGAATATCCCATTTTCTCAAATACTATTTTTCTGACAAGCGAAAAACCGTTACTGTGAAGACCACTTGATGGAAGCCCCAGAATCACATCACCAGATCCGATGTCTTTGCCAGTGATAATCCTGCTTTTATCTACAGCACCTACGACAAATCCTGCCACATCGTATTCACCATCCTGATAGAACCCTGGCATCTCTGCAGTTTCTCCTCCTACAAGGGCACATCCTGCCTTGACGCATCCGTTGGCAACTCCCTCAACTATGCTTGCCATCTTTTCGGGAAGGAGTTTACCTGTTGCTATATAGTCCAGGAAAAACAAAGGTTTTGCTCCCTGGCAAAGGATGTCATTGGCACACATTGCAACACAGTCTTCCCCGATTGTGTCGTGTCTATCCATCATAAATGCCAATTTAAGCTTTGTTCCAACGCCATCAGTACCAGACACCAAAACCGGCTCCTTCATATCCGAAATGTCCAATTGGAAAAGACCTGAAAATCCTCCCAGATCAGATAGGACTCCAGGTATGTGAGTCTTTTTAATAAAACTCTTTATCATCTGTACCTCTTTATAGCCAGCTTCCTTGTCTACTCCCGAATCCTTATATGTCAAAGACATTTACAGCCCCTCCTAATAATTTCTATTCAACCCTTTCCACCGGATAGTTTCCTGAGAAACATCCCCTGCAGAATCCATTTTCCTCACCTGCTGCCTTAACCAGCCCCTCAAGTGAAATGAAGTACAATGACTCTGCACCGATTTCTTGCCTGATTTGTTCTGTATCCATATGGCTGGCAATAAGGTTCTCCTCTGATGGAGTATCCACTCCAAGATAACAACTGTGAGTAACAGGAGGTGATGCAATCCTTACATGTATCTCCCTGGCACCTGCATCCCTCAACATGGCAACGGTTCTCTTTATTGTTGTACCCCTTACTATTGAATCATCCACAAGAACCAGACTCTTGCCTTTAATATTCTCCCTAAGGGCATTCAGTTTTATTCTCACGCCCTGCTCACGAATTGCCTGTGTAGGTTCAATAAATGTTCTTCCAACATATCTGTTCTTGATTATTCCCTCTGTATATGGAATTCCTGAACCCTCAGCATAACCTATTGCAGCTACTATTCCCGAGTCAGGGGCTCCGATAACGATATCCGCTTCTGTTGGGAACTCCCTATAAAGCTGTTTGCCTGCTTCGGACCTCGAAATGTAAACACTTTTATCATCTATTATGCTGTCTGGCCTTGCCAGATAAACAAGCTCGAATATGCACATGCTTCTTTTTTCAGGACTCCTTTGAATTGTAGTAAGGCCATCCTTGTCTATCATCACTATTTCACCAGGCTCAACATCCCTAACAAGCTCTGCACCTATTGTATCAAATGCTACAGTTTCTGAAGCAACAATATAGTCACTCCCGATTTTGCCAATGGAAAGAGGTTTCAGACCATGTGGATCCCTTGCAGCGACTATCCTGTCGTTTGTCATTGCAACCATTGCATACGATCCCTGGACATCCTTGAGTGCATCCACAATTGCCTGATTAAAATCGTTCTTATGGTATTTTGCTATAAGGGCTGCAATAACCTCTGTATCAAGATCAGTTTGAAATATGGCGCCGGAATCTTCCATCTCTTCTCTGACTTTCATGAAGTTAACAATGCTTCCGTCCAGTGAAATTCCCAAGGCACCCCTTTTGTAACCAACAACCAAAGGCTGCGCATTGGCCTTGTTCTTTGCCTCAAAGTGGGCAGCATACCTTACATGCCCAATTGCAATATTACCTCTTAATCTATCAATAGTCTCATTGTTGAAAACTTCATTTACAAGTCCAAGCTCCTTAACATAATCAACAAATCCATTGTTATTGACAGCTATTCCTGAACTGATCTGTCCCCTGTGCTGAATTGCATAAAGCCCATAGTAGACATAAGGTGATACATGTTCATTCGAGTTGCTGAATACTCCAACTACACCACTCATCAATTAACCCCCAATTATCCCTTAAGCTGCTGATCAGCAGCAATAGTATCCTGAGCCATTTTCTCCTTGTACTCCTTGAATTTCTTTCTTAATTCCGGATACTTTATTGAAAGCATCTGTACTGCAAGAAGTCCGCCATTTTCTCCTCCATCAATTGCAACGGTTGCAACAGGTACTCCCTTTGGCATCTGAACAACTGAAAGCAAGGAATCCAATCCATCCATTGTTGAAGATTTTGCAGGAATACCAATAACAGGCAAAGGTGAAATTCCCGCTAGAACCCCTGCTAGGTGCGCTGCTTTTCCTGCAATTGCAACAATGACTTCTGTTCCGTTTTCTTCAGCGTTCTCTGCAAAATCCTTTGCAACATATGGAGTCCTGTGTGCTGAAATTACCCTAAGCTCATATTGGACTCCAAATTCATCAAGTATCTTTGTAACCTTGTCACCAATTGTCTTGTCTGAAATGCTACCCATTATTATACTTGCTTTCATTTGAATCCTCCTCAGTTTTTATTAGCAGTATTATACCAAAACAAAATGGCAAAGCCCAGACGGGCAGGTTATCAGAAACCTACCCGTCTGGGCTTTTCTCCCTTCGGTGTAATACCCCTAAAGGTATCTGTACCGCTCGGACCAGCTGAAAACTTCTCACGGAACCCTAGGTACACTTTCTCATAGACAATGATTTACGGTCATTGGTAGAAACGTCCTCCCCTTATCAGAGGACATATATGAGTTTTATTAGTTCAACATCAGTTGCTCAAGCTTAAGGGGTTCGATGTACTCGTTTCCCTTGAAGGCTCTCATATTTCCACCTGAAATTTCATCAATCAGGGCAATATGATTGTCTTCGCCAACTCTGCCAAACTCAAATTTTATATCGTAAAGCTCAAGATCCTTCTTTGCAAGCTCTTCCTTTACAACTGCTCCAATCTCCTTGGTCAGTTCAACAAGAACCTTGTACTCTTCCTTGGTCATGATATGGAGCATCTCGAGTGCCTCATCAGTTATAAGAGGATCATTTTTGTCATCGTCTTTAAGTGTTACTTCAACATATGCATCCAGCTTTTGACCTTCTTCTGCATACATTCCGTATCTTTTCAAGAAGCTTCCAACCGCCCTATATCTGCAGATAACTTCTACTCCGTTGCCAAATAGGCTTGCAGGTAGTACTGTCATTGTATTGTTTTCTATGTCAGAATTCACAAAATGTGTAGGAATTCCTTTCTCGTTCATCTTATTGAAGAAGAATGTAGTAAGCTTCAAACCCGCCTTTCCGGCTCCCTCAATGCTAAGCCCGACAGTATTGGCTCCAGGATCAAATACTCCGTTTTCACCTGTTACATCATCCTTGAACTTCAACATGTAATTTCCATCCTTCAGTTTATAGACATCCTTGGTCTTTCCCTTGTAAACTAACTCCATTGGATTCCCTCCTAAATAAATATAAACTTCAAAACGAACAATATTGCAAGTACCCACATAATCTTTGAAACTTCCTTTGTACGTCCAGTAAGAAGCTTAAGGATTACATATGAAACCATACCAAATACTATTCCATCTGCAATGCTGTATGCAAATGGCATCATTACGATTGTCAGAAAAGCAGGAATTGCTTCAGTGTAATCAACAAAGTTGATTTTTGTAATTGGTGACATCATAAACAGTCCAACGATTACCAGTGCAGGTGCTGTTGCAGCTGAAGGTATTATTGTAAAAAGTGGTGCAAAGAATAGTGCTATTGCAAACATTCCAGCTGTTGCAAGGGATGTAAGACCAGTTCTTCCGCCCTCTGCAACTCCAGCTGCACTTTCCACATAAGTGGTTACGGTACTCGTTCCCAGACATGCACCCACGATTGTTCCAACTGCATCTGCCATAAGTGCCTTGCCTACTCTTGGCAATCTTCCCTTTTCATCAAGCATGCCTGCTTTTGAGGATACTCCTGCAAGAGTTCCTACAGTGTCAAAGATATCAACAAAAAGGAAAGTAAATACAACTACCAGCATTTCAAGTGAGAAAATTTCCTCAAAGCCCACAAACTTGAATGCTATATCCGCAACCGATGGTGGAAGACTTACAATGCTAAATCCCTCTGGAATAATTGTAACTCCCATAGGGATCCCTATTATTGCGGTTGCGATAATACCGATTAGTATTGCGCCGCTTATTCTTCTTGATAAAAGATATCCTGTTATTATTATTCCAATTATTGCTACTGCTGCAGGACCTGAAGTCAGTTCCCCAAGGGCAACTATTGTTCCTTGACCTGTCTGCACAATTCCAGCACCGCTAAGTCCGATAAAAGCTATGAAAAGACCTATTCCTACTGATACTGCGTGCTTAATGTTCAATGGTATTGAGTCAAATATTGCTTCTCTTGCCTTTAAAACCGATAACAATATAAAGATTAGTCCTTCGATCAGTACTGCAGTTAATGCAAACTGCCATGTTTTACCCATGGGTCCAAGTACAATTGTAAATGCAAAGAATGCATTAAGACCCATTCCTGATGCAAGAGCAAATGGATACTTGGCATAAAGTGCCATGATAAGTGTAGCAACTATTGCTGATACCGTGGTTGCAGTAAATACTCCACCTGCATCCATTCCTGTAGCTGATAGCATTCCAGGGTTTACTGCCAGGATGTAAGCCATTGTCATAAATGTTGTAATACCTGCTAGAATTTCTGTCTTTACATTTGTGTTGTTCTCTTTGAGCTTAAAAAACTTTTCCAACGAAAGTTCCTCCTTAAATTTTTTTCGCGGAAAAAATATAGCCCAGGTGGGTAGGTCTAGCGAAACCTACCCGCCTGGGCTTTTATCCCTTCGGTGTGATACAATCCTGTACCTGTACCGCTCGGACCTGCTGAGAAAATCTCACGGAACCCTAGGTACACTTTCGCTCATAGTGCAGTGATTCTCGGTCACCAACTAGAAACATCCCAACCGTATTATGGGACCTATATGAGCCATATTTAATTCACACTATGAGTTTAACAGTTTGATTCCTTTGTGTCAACCAAATAATATAAAACATATTCCCCATTTGAACGTCTTCATTTAGCCATTTAAACAACCACACAAAATCAAAATCCTTTGATTTCCAATGGTTTGAGAAAATTACAAATTTTATTGTTTAAATTTATTTTATTTTAAATGTTGAATATCTATGATTATTTGTATAAAAAAACTCAAGACCAACTTCCCTTGCAATAACCTCCATGGTTCTTGGAGTGAAGAAAGATATGTGACTCTGGTCTCTTATATAAAACCAATCCGCGAATTTTTCCCTTTCAACAGGATGAAAAAGTGTCATTATCGCAATAATGCCATCATCTCTAAGTAGCTTCCTAAACAATCTAAAATACTCCAGCGGATCATCCATATGCTCAACTACCTCAGTTGATGTAATCAAATCATAGTTTTTACCAATATAAATCTTCTTGGTTGAATAGAATTTATCGTAGATATCCATTTCATATCCATAGTCTCTTTCCATTATCATTGACAATACAGGTTCTGGCCCACTCCCGAAATCCAGGCCTTCCCTGCCTTCTCCTGCAAAGGGCACTATGCTGGCATTGATAAAATCCTTGAAGTAATTTACGTATCTCTCATCTAGGATTGAATTGTTGTGATTCTCATATACTTTGAACTCATCTTCTCGACTTACATGAACGGAAGAGTCCTTCCAGATGAACTCACAGTTGTTGCACTGGTGAAATATCATATGAAACTTTTCATGATTAAACTCTTCTGTCTCATGGCCGCATATTTTACATTCATTACCCATCTATCTTCTCCATCTGTTCTAATTTGTCTTGTCAACTCTTCTTTTTGCAATTGCTCTAAGTTCAGGCTTATTGAACATCCTATCCATTTCACTGGCTGTGTATGCAAGCTTTATTGTATGAACATCACTGGACTTTGAAGCCATATTTATAATTTTTTCCCATGATTCCTCAACTGGTTGAATCTCTTCTTCCGATACACTCAGCTCTTCAACTGTCAGAAGGTGAGAAATAATGCATGTGGTCATTATGTCCAATGCAAAAGAGAAGTCCTCAAAGAATTCCTTAAGCACTACCAAGGCATGCAGACCCGTTATACAGTGAAGAACAACTATGCTATCAGTATCCCTATATGCAGGAATAAGAAGATTAAGAAGAGCATCTATTTTTTCTTCAGGCTCCCCTTCTATAATGAAACCAAGTTTTATATACATTGGATTTGAATACAATGCCTTTAATTTCTTGCCCATGGTTTCTTCATCTTGGAGCAATCTCTTAATATTGGGATTGTTAAGGAGGTTTTCCATCTCATGGATAATTCTGTCTCCCTCCAGTGACACCTCAAATGCCCCTGCTCCCTTATATCCTGTTATATAATATGCAATGGCTCTTCTTAGCTCATGGATGTAATCCTCATCCTCATGAAGACCCTCAACAGCATATGCAGTTCTGATCAAAGTGTGGAACAAGCCTGAGGACATTCCAAATTTAAGCTTGTCCAGAACCATGAAGGTATATTCCTTCCAGTTTTCCAGAGTCAATTCTTCCTTGACAAGCTCCAGACACGCTTCATATCCATCTCTGTTCTCTACGCATTTCCAGATATCATCTGTCTTTTGGATATCCTCTTTTATAGGATCAATGGAGGCCCTCTTTATATATCTATCGGAAAATTCTTCAGTTCCACTTAAATCCCCTGTCAACTTGTAATAGGCAAGCTGTCCCATAGGTAGGTGATTAACCAGATTACCCTGATATGGTGAATAATCCTTTCCGTAACGATTTACTATCTCAGCAATGCTCATATGGCTCCTCCTTACACATAATCCGTCATTAATATAAATCTCTCTTCTTACATTTTATCAGATTAAAGCCTCTTAGTAAACTTAACTACTTTATATAGTTTTTAGACCCGCTTGAATCCTTCATATCTATTTTTTTAAAAAATAAAACTTGCATTATTCTGCATCCTGTGTTAGTCTTATGTAGAACTTGAATTTAGAGTAATAGCAACACAATAGATATTTCCAAGCGGCAGTACCTTTGGTACACCTGTAACGAAATTTTATTAGTTAGTTATTTACTAAGATTCAACAAAAAAATTTCGGAGGTGCATTTATGCAAGGTACAGTAAAATGGTTTAACGCAGAAAAAGGATTTGGATTTATCACAGGACAAGACGGAAAAGATGTTTTCGCACACTTTTCACAGATTCAAAAAGACGGATTCAAAACACTTGAAGAAGGACAAGAAGTAGAGTTTGACGTAGTAGAAGGTCAAAAAGGACTTCAAGCAGAAAATATCGTTAGTCTATAATTAACGAATATTAATGGGGTAATCGGGAAATGACCGATTTTACCCTCACAAACAAAAAATGAAGAGAACCCGTAAGATTCTGGGCTTTTTAA